>NZ_JBEXWB010000375.1:0-5808 GCF_040629645.1 Streptomyces sp. NPDC005899
GGTCCCGCCCGCCGTGCGGCGCACCACGGCCGTCCTGACGCTCGGCGGGCTGCTGGGGATCTGTGTGGGGACCTACGGGGTACTGGCCGCGCGCGGGGCCGTGTACGGGCTCCCCCTGCTGCTGGCCGGACTGCTCGCGGCCCTCGCCGGGCTGGGGCTGGGCGGCCGCCGCTCGGTCCGCACCCGCTACCGCCCGGACCGGTGGGGCGTGCGCGCCTGGCTGGTCGCCGGCTCGGGGGTGGCCGTCGCCGTGGCGATGATCCGGGCGGCCGGCGCCGATCCCGGTGCCCTGAACCCCGGTGTGCTGCCGCTGACCGCGCCCCTGCTCCCGCTCTGGCCGGCCGCCTGGGTGCTCGTCGGCCTGCTGCCCGCGGCCGTGGCCCCCGTACCGACCCCTCCCGTCGACCCTTCCCCCTCCGAGGTGGCCCCGTGATCCGGTTCGAGCAGGTTTCCGTGCGGTACGAGGGTGCCGCGCACCCCGTCCTGACGGGGGTCGACCTCACGGTCCCCGAGGGCGAGCTCGTGCTGCTCGTCGGCCCCTCCGGAGTCGGCAAGTCGACTTTGCTGAACGCCGTCTCCGGCCTCGTGCCGCACTTCACCGGCGGCACGCTGACCGGCAGGGTCACCGTCGACGGCCGGGACACCCGGACCCACAAGCCGCGTGATCTCGCCGACCTCGTCGGCACGGTGGGCCAGGACCCGCTCGCCCACTTCGTCACGGACACCGTCGAGGACGAGCTGGCGTACGGGATGGAGTCGCTGGGCCTGGCCCCCGACGTGATGCGCAGGCGGGTCGAGGAGACGCTGGACCTGCTGGGTCTGGCCGGGCTGCGCGACCGGCCCATCGCCACTCTCTCCGGCGGTCAGCAGCAGCGCGTCGCGATCGGATCGGTCCTCACCCCCCATCCGAGGGTGCTGGTCCTCGACGAGCCGACGTCCGCCCTGGACCCGGCGGCGGCCGAGGACGTGCTGGCGGTGCTCCAGCGGCTGGTGCACGACCTGGGGACGACGGTGCTCATGGCCGAGCACCGGCTGGAGCGGGTCGTGCAGTACGCCGACCAGGTCCTCCTGCTGCCGTCGCCGGGCGCCGCGCCGGTGATGGGGGCGCCGGCCGACGTCATGGCGCTCTCGCCCGTCCGCCCGCCCGTGGTGGCGCTGGGGCACCTGGCGGGCTGGGAACCCCTGCCGCTGTCGGTGCGCGACGCCCGCCGCCGGGCCGGTGGCCTCCGCGAGCGCCTGGCCGGCACCGAACCGCCGGCGCGGGAGCCGTCGCCGCACGCCGTCGCGCGCCCGCGCCCCGCGCCGCCGGCCTCCCGCCCCGGAGTCCTCGGGCGGCTCCTCGGCCGACGTACGGCCCCGGCCGCACCGGTGCCCGTCGAGGGCCCGGTGGCCCGGACCGACAGGCTCGGCGTGCGGCGCGGCCGGGTGGAGGCCCTGCGCGGCATCACCCTGTCCGTCGCGGCGGGCGAGATCGTGGCCCTGATGGGCCGCAACGGGGCGGGCAAGTCGACGCTCCTGACCACGCTCGTCGGGATGATCGAGCCGACCACCGGCTCCGTCCTCGTCGGCGGTCTGCAGCCGTCCCGCACTCCCCCGCGCGACATGGTGCGACGGGTCGGGCTCGTGCCGCAGGAGCCCCGCGACCTGCTGTACGCGGAGACGGTCGCCGCCGAGTGCGCGGCGGCCGACACCGACGCGGGCGCGCCCCCCGGCAGCTGCCGGGCCCTGGTCGGCGAGCTGCTCCCCGGGGTGCCGGACGGCACCCACCCCCGCGACCTCTCCGAGGGCCAGCGGCTCACGCTCGCCCTGGCCCTGGTGCTCACGGCGCGGCCCCCGCTGCTCCTGCTGGACGAGCCGACGCGCGGCCTGGACTACGCGGCGAAGGCCCGGCTCGTCGGTGTGCTGCGACGGCTGGCCGCGGAGGGGCACGCCGTCGTCCTGGCCACGCACGACGTGGAACTCACGGCGGAACTGGCCCACCGGGTGGTGATCCTCGCCGACGGGGAGGCCGTCGCCGACGGCCCGACCCGTCAGGTCGTGGTCTCCTCGCCCGCGTTCGCCCCGCAGACGTCGAAGATCCTCGCGCCCCAGGGGTGGCTGACCGTCGGGCAGGTGCGCGACGCCCTGGAGGATCCGCGATGACGACCCGTCCCGTACGCCTGGGACCCCGTGCCGTCGCCGCGCTCGTCCTCGTCGGCGTGATCGGCGCACTCGCCTTCGGCTGGCCGCTCCTGGCCGGCGCGGACTTCGGCCGCGCCCACGCCCAGGACGCCCCCTGGCTGTTCGCCGCGCTCCTCGTGCTGCTGGTCGGGGTCGTCGTCGCGACGATCGCGGACGCGGGCCTCGACGCGAAGGCGGTCGCGATGCTGGGGGTCCTCGCGGCGGTCGGCGCGGCGCTGCGCCCGCTGGGCGCGGGGACGGCGGGCCTGGAGCCGATGTTCTTCCTGATGGTGCTGAGCGGCCGGGTCCTCGGGCCCGGCTTCGGCTTTGTGCTCGGCTCGGTGACGATGTTCGCCTCGGCCCTGCTGACGGGCGGGGTGGGGCCCTGGATGCCGTTCCAGATGCTGTCGATGGGCTGGTTCACCATGGGGGCCGGCCTGCTGCCGGGCCCGGAGCGGCTGCGCGGCCGGGGCGAGCTGCTGATGCTCGCCGCGTACGGCTTCGTGGCGGCGTTCGCGTACGGCACGGTCATGAACCTCTACGGGTGGACGATCGTGCCGGGGCAGGCCTCCGGGATCTCCTTCGTCGCGGGCGACCCGCTGCACGAGAACCTGGTCCGCTTCCTGGCGTACTGCGTGACCACGTCGCTCGGCTGGGACCTGGGCCGAGCCGTCCTGACCGTGGCCCTGACGCTCGCCGTCGCCCCCACCCTGCTGCGGGCGCTGCGGCGGGCCACCCGGCGTGCGGCCTTCGAGGCCCGGGTCACCTTCGAGGCGCCCCGGGCGCCGTGACCCGGTCACCGGCGGCCGGCCGGTCCCCGCCGGGCCCCGGCCGTCGAGGGCCACGCCCGCGAGGGGGTCAGCCCTTGGTGCCCACCGGTTCGGCGGCCGGCTCCCCGGCCTCGTCCGGCTCCCCGGCGTTTGCCGGCGCCGCGCCCTCCTCCCGGCGCACCTCGTCCTCCGTCCGCCCCGCCGGGCCGGCCCCCGTCGGCTTCTCCAGTCTCCGTGGCCCCGCCAGGGCGTACGTCAGCCCGAATCCCAGGCCCACGACGGTCGCCCCGCCCACCGCGTCCAGGACCCAGTGGTTGCCGGTGGCCACGATGCAGGAGACCGTGAACAGCGGGTGCAGCATGCCCAGCACCCTCATCCACGCCTTAGGCGCCAGCACCCAGATCACCACGCCGCACCACAGCGACCAGCCGAAGTGCAGCGACGGCATCGCGGCGTACTGGTTGGTGACCGCCGTCAGCGCCCCGAAGTCGGGGCTCGACAGGTCCTGCGCGCCGTGGACGGTGTCGATGAAGCCGAGACCCGGCATCAGGCGCGGCGGGGCCAGCGGGTAGAGCCAGAAGCCGACGAGGGCGAGGACCGTGGCGAAGCCGATGGAACTGCGGGCCCAGCGGTAGTCGGAGGGCCGCCGCACGTACAGCACGCCCAGGATGGTGAGCGGCACGATGAAGTGGAACGTCGAGTAGTAGTAGTCGAAGAAGTCGCTCAGCCAGGTGATGCCGACGACCGTGTGGTTGACCCAGTGCTCGACGTCGATGTGCAGCCACCGCTCCAGGGAGTGGATCTGCCGTCCGTGCTCCTCGGCGGTGGGCCGCCCCACCGCCGCCAGGAGCCGGACCTTCGCGTACGCGGAGTAGACGACCCGGATGAGCAGGAGTTCCAGCAGCAGGTTGGGGCGGCTGAGCACCCGCCGCCAGAACGGCAGCAGCGGCACCCGGGAGAACCGGGACGGGACGGGCCTCGCGTAGTCGGTGGGGACGGGCCGCCGCCAGTACGGGGAGGTCCGCGGCAGGAAGGGCACCACGCAGGCCGCGCCGAGCGCCGCGATGAGCAGCACGTTGTCGCGTACGGGCAGGAGCGCCCCCACGTTCGGCAGCAGCATCTTCCCCGGCAGGGTCAGCACGAGCACCACGACGGCGGGCCAGACCAGCCGGTCGGAGGCCCGGGTGCCGACCCGGCCGACGACGGCGAGCAGCACCCAGAGCAGCTGGTGCTGCCACGCGGTGGGCGAGACGGCGACGACGACGCATCCGGTGACGGCCACCGCGAGGAGGAGCTGCCCGTCACGCGCGTAGCGCACGGCGCGCCGCAGCCCGAGGGCGGTGACGGCGACGGCCAGCGCCAGGAACAGGGCGATCTCCGCCGGGCCCTCCACCCCCAGGCGGAGCAGCGCCCCGTGCAGGGACTGGTTGCCGAGGCCGTCCGGGCGTTCGCCGAGACCGGCGCCCGCCAGGTGGTGCACCCAGTACGTCCAGGAGTCGTGCGGCATCGCCGCCCAGGCCACCGCCGTGCAGAGGGCGAAGGTGGCGCCGCCCGTGGCGGCGGCCCGCCGCCGGCCCGTGAGCCACAACAGCACGGCGAACAGCAGGAGGGCCGGCTGGAGGGCCGCGGCGACGCCCGTCAGCACTCCGGGGAGGCGTTCGCCGCGTGCGGCGAAGCACGCGAGGAGCACCAGCAGGACGGGCAGGATGCTGGTCTGCCCCAGGTACAGGGCGTTGCGGACGGGCAGCGACGCCATCAGCAGGGCGATCGCGAAGGGCGCCGCGAGAAACGTGGTGCGGCGGCTCACGGGCGCCGGCAGGGCCCGCACGGCGACGAACCCGAGCGCGGCGACGAGCACCAGGGAGCCGAAGGTCCACACGACGCCGAGTGCCTGCTCGGCCGAGACCGTCAGCGGCTTGAGCACCAGCCCCGCGAAGGGGGATCCGGTGAACCGGCCGGGCTCGTACAAGGACCCCGCGACGTGCGGGAAGCCGTCCTCGCCGGTCCAGGACGCCAGGTCGGTGAGGCGTTCGCCGGGGGGCTGCCGCAGCACCACCGCCATCTGCCGTACCGCCAGTACGGCGACGAGCACCCAGAGGACGGCGCGGGCCGTCGCGGCCCTCGTCCCCGGGTCCGCCGCCACGTTCCCCCGCACACTGCGCTCCGCATCTGCCACGCCGCGCGCCCCTCCCACCGCTCCGTGCACTGTCCCTCCGGCCCGGGTGTGTGCGGATGAAGCCTCGCACTGCCCTGTGAGATAGACACAATCAACCCCCTCTTCGCCTGACTGTCATCCTGCTTGGGACGAAGATTGCCCGCGCGGGACCGAAGACCGCCGCGGAGCCCCGCGCCCGCCGGCCGGCGGGCGGAACCGGGTGGCGCCCGCCGGCGTCCGCTCTCGTGTCCGGCCGTGCGGGCCGGCCACGAGGAGGAGTGGGCATGCGTGGGGGGAGAGCGGGCGGCGCCCGGTACGGACGGGTGTGGCTCGTACTGCTGGTCCTGGCGGTGCTCCAGGGCGGCTCGCTGGCCGCTCCTGCGTACGCCTGCGGATGCGGGGCGATGATCCCGTCCGGCGGGGCCCGGGTCACGGTCGGCCAGGAGACCTCGGTCGTGCACTGGGACGGGCGGAGCGAGCAGATCGTCATGCGGCTCACCGTCCACGGCGACGCCCGGGAGGCCGCCTGGATCATGCCGGTGCCGCACCGCGCCTCCGTGGAGCTGGGTGATCCCGCCCTCTTCGACGAACTGGAGAGGATCACCGCGCCGGTCTACGAGGAGCGGCACCACTTCTGGCCCCGTGCCGGCGACTGGCCGCTCGGGCGGCCGGACGGCGCGGGCGCCCCGGCCCCGGGAGCGCGCCCGGGGGCACCGGTCGGCG
>NZ_JBEXWB010000376.1:0-5794 GCF_040629645.1 Streptomyces sp. NPDC005899
GGGGTTCCCGGGGCGGGCCGGCGGGGGTCGGGGCCCCCGGGGGCGGGCCCGCCCCCGTGGCGGGGGGAGGTCGGGAAGCCCTCGTGGCGCGAGGGCGCCGGGAGGCCGTCCTGCGGGGCGAGGTGGGACCGGCCCGGCTCGGCGAACCGGCGGCCTCTGTCGCTCACCAGCGTCGGAGGTGTGCGGCGCGGCAGCGGGGCCGGTCCGGCGGGGCGCATGGGGCGGACTTCCGCCAGGCGCCCGCCCGCCTGGTCGACGGCCTGCTGGTGCTGCTCCTGGTCGGGGTCCCGGCGCAGGTCGCGGGCGCGGAAGATGCCCCCGCGCTCGCTCTCGGTGTCCTCCAGGTCCGACACCCCGTCGAGGACGGGGGCCAGCGCCGGGTCGAGCGCCCTGTCGAGCGCCGGGTCGTCGAGCCCGAGCCCGCTGACCGGGCCCTCGAGTTCGACGGGGCCGTCGAGCACCGAGGGATCCGTGAGTCCGGTCGGCACCGGGGAGAGCCCTGACGGCCTGCCCGCACCGTCCGTCACCGCGTCACGTCGGGCCTTGCCGGGCCCGGCCGCGTCGGTGCCCGGCCGGCCGCCGCCGATCGCCTTGTCGGCCCGGCGGTCGAGACGGAAGCCGGTGCCGTGGGTGTCGGGGGCGTCGGTGAGAAGCTGCGCGGGGAGGAAGACGACGGCGGTCGTGCCTCCGTACGGCGAGGTCTGCAGCGACACCCTGACGTTCTGCCGCTGCGCGAGCCGGCTGACCACGAAGAGGCCGAGCCGGTCGGTGTCGGAGAGCTCGAACTCGGGGGTCTCCGCGAGACGCAGGTTGGCGTCCAGCAGGACCTCCGGCGCCATTCCGAGGCCCCGGTCGTGGATCTCCAGGGTGAAGCCGTTGGCCACGCGTTCGCCGTGCACCTGGACCGCGGTGTGCGGGGGCGAGAACACGGTGGCGTTCTCCAGCAGTTCGGCGATCAGGTGGGTGAGGTCGGCCACGGCGGGGCCGCCCACGCCGATCCTGGGCAGGCGGCGGACCTCGATGCGCTCGTAGTCCTCCACCTCGGCGACCGCCGCGCGTACGACGTCCATCAGCTGGATGGGCTTGCGCCACTGGCGGGACGGCGCCGCGCCCGAGAGGATCACGAGGCCTTCGGCGTGGCGCCGCATGCGGGTGGTGAGGTGGTCGAGGCGGAAGAGGTCGGCCAGTTCGTCGCTGTTCTCGGTGCGGCGCTCCATGGTGTCCAGGAGGGTCAGCTGGCGGTGCAGGAGCACCTGGTTGCGCCGGGCCAGGTTGACGAAGACCTCGGAGACACCGCGGCGCATGTCGGCCTGCTTGACCGCGGCCTCGACGGCTGCCCGCTGGAGGGTGTTGAGGGCCTGCCCGACCTGGCCGATCTCGTCCCGTCCGTACTGGAGGTGCGGGGCCTCGGTCTCGACGTCGACCTGCTCGCCCGCGGCCAGCCGGCGCATCACGCTGGGCAGCCGGACCCCGGACACCTCGTGCGCGTCCTTGCGCAGCCGTGAGAGGTCGCGGGCGAGTTCGCGTCCCACCCGCACGGAGACGAAGACGGACACCAGCAGGGCGACGAATCCCAGGACCCCGGCGACGCCGGCCTTCATCAGGACGCGGTATCCGGCGGGTTCGGCCCGGTCCTGGAAGCGGTTCGACATCTCGGTGCTGTCGTTGGCCAGGTGGTCCAGGACCGGGAGGGCGACGTCCTGCCAGCGTGCGGCGTCGACGGCGCCCGGCCTCTTGAACGGCCCGGCCGTGATGAGCTGTCGCTCGGCGGTGCGCAGCGGTTCGGTGTCGGGGCTGTCCCAGTACCGCTCCATGCGCGTGCGCTCGGATCCCGGCAGGAGTTCGAGGTTGACCTCGTAGAGGAGGGCGCGGCCGGCCGCGAGGTCGGAGACCGCTCGCAGTTCGGGGGCGCCCAGGCGTCCCGCGACGAGCCCGGAGGTGACCAGCGCGTCCTCTCGGGAGAGCATCTCCCGGGCGCGGGAGACGCCGACCAGGGCCCGGACCTGCTTGTCCATCGACACGTTCTCCCGTGTGTGGAGACCGTTCAGGAAGCGGTAGCAGGGGTCGACGAGGCCGTTGTAGAAGTCGAGCGCCCTGGTGCGGTCGACGGTGCGCTTCTCCACGGACTCGCGCAGCGCGTCGAGTCCGTCGATCTCGCCGAGGATGGAGTCGAGCCGCGATTCGGCGTCGGGACTCAGCGCGTCCCGGACGTCCTCGCGCTGGGCGCTGCGGCGGACGTCCGCGACCACCCGGTCGGTGGCCGCGCGTTGCCGGCGCAGGAGGGGAAGGGCGTCGGAGGCCCTGGGGTCGGCGAGGAAGACGAGTGTCTGACGGCGTTCGCCCTGTACGGCGCGGACGGTGTCCTCCAGCGGGTGGCCCACCTTCTCCACGATGGCGCTCGCGCTGATCAGTTCACCGGCTTCGCGCCCGGTGATGTAGGTCGCGAAGACCCACAGACCCGTGAGGGAGAGGAGCGGCACCAGGAGCAACGCCACGATCTTCCTGCGGATGGACTTCCCGCGAAAGCGCATGGCCTCCCCCAGCTCGACCCCGCACCGCGGGGGTGGTTGTTCCGGTGCTCCGGCGGTGGTCCACCGAAGGTCCGTCGGTGTTCCGTCAACAAACGGCGCGAGCCTACTACTGACCTGCAACCAACTCGAAGGCGTGTCCGGGCGGTTTTCGGTCGCACGTCGAGTCGCCAGCACCCAGTTGTCCAGGTATTCCCTGCGAAGAAGTTCGCGAAAGCGACAGGTAACACCTGCTGTCGGGCCGTATACCCACATCGGTCACTTGGCTGGAACTCTTCGCTCCGCAGTCGTTCGGGGCCGATTGCGGACGTTCGCGGGAATCTTCACCGCCCTGTGTTCGTCCAGATGTACGGGGGCAGGGGGACATGAAGGGGCTCGCACGGCACGGCCGGCAGGCACCACTCGCGTAGAACGGGTGCGGGCGGGGCAGCCACCCTTCGGTCCGACAGCGGTGGGGAGTTGAGGTCCTTGGAGACGGACGAGCGGCGAGGTGCGGTGCCGACGGCAGCCGGGGCGCAGGGACGGGCGGGCGGGGCGTACATCCCCCGGCAGCTGTGGGTCGAGGAGCCGGCCGAGCGGCGGCGGATGCCGGATCCGGTGCGGACCGCCGCCGTGCGGGCCGTACTCATCATGTCCCTGACGCTCATTCAGGCCATGGTGGCGTTCCTCTGCACGCTGGCGGGCTCGTGGCTCGCCTTTCCCCTGGTGATCGGGGGCGTGGCCGGCACGGTCGTGGCCACCTGGTCGGTCCTGGACGTGTGGGTCACCCGCCAGGTGTGGAACCAGCGCCACGGGGTGGTCTCGGTGCCCAGCAGCACGGCGCGCCGGATGCGCCGCGAGCGGCGGGCCGCCAAGCGGGCGGCCAGGGCCCGGGGCCGCAGGGAGGCACGGATACGCCGCCGGGGGGCGGGCGGGCTCTCCCGGGCCTGAGCCCGCCCGGTGGGCGCGGCGGCGGTACGGGACTGCGGCGGTACGTGGCAGTGGCGGACGGGACGGTGGCGGACGGGACGGTGGCGGTGCCCGGCCGTGGCGGTGAGGCCGGCGGCCGCGCCGTCCCGGTGCGTGCGCCGGCCTCCCGCGTTGTTCACCCCTGCCGGGCCGGTCCCGACGGAGCTTCTCCGCCGCGTGCGTCAGTCTCCGTGCGCGACCGCGGCACCTGCGGGCCGCCCTCGGCGTCCGTCGCGGGCACGGACCGCCGGAACACACGGGTCGCCGTGATCTCGCCGTGGACGGTCTCCGCTTCGGGATCCTGCTGCGGAAGCCCGGGACGCAGGTGTTCCTCCACGCTGATGTACTTCAGCCCGGCCCGCAGATCCGCGTCGTTGCGGAGCCGGATGACCAGCGGGAACTCAGCGAGCGCCGTGGTGTCGAAGAGGCCCGTCGTGTAGAGGAGCTGCACTCCCAGCGCGTCGGAGACGGCCCGCTGGAGCTCCAGCAGGTAGGTGGCGTTGGCCCGGCCGATGGGGTTGTCGAGGAAGAGGGTCCCCGCGTGCCGGTGCCGGTCGCGCCCCCGGTCGTTGCTGCGCAGGGCAGCCATCGTGCAGTAGAGGGCGATGGCCGCGGTGAGGAGCTGGCCGCCGGAGAAGACGTCTCCCATCTGTCCGACCGGGACCCGTTCGGCGCGCAGCACGGCGTCCGGCTTGAGGATCTCCACGGCGATGCCCTTGGGCTCCAGGGCCGCCTGGACCCCCCTGAGCAGCAGGGACATGCCGTCCCGGCGCAGGTCGGAGTTCTTCTTGAGGGCCGCGTGGGTGGCTTCGTCGACGACCTCGCCGAGCCGTTCGGTCAGGGTCGCCTGGTCGGGTTCCTCGAAGCGGATCCGGAGGAACTCCTGGCCGGACCATTCGCCCAGGCCCTCGGGGAGCTGGGACAGGCGCTGGGCGGAGCGCAGGGTGGTGAGGGCGGACTCCACCAGGCCGCGCAGGCGGTCGACGATGGAGTCGCGGTTGCGTTCCAGCTGGGCGAGTTCGTCCGTCAGCACGCGCAGCCGGGGGGCGAAGGCGGTGGCCCACTTCTCCGCGTGGTCGGGCAGGGCGGCCGCCGGAAGTTCCCGGATCTGCTGACGGGCGGGCGTCCTGACCTGTTCGTAGCGGGTGGAGTTGGCGTGCCGCACCAGCACGTCGCTCGCCTCCCTCACGGCGCTCTCCGCCGCCGAGAGCTCGGTGGTGCAGCCGCGCAGTGAGCGCCGGGCCTCGGCGGCGGACTGCCTGGCCTCGTCGAGGCTGCCGGTGTACGGGCCCGGGGCCTCGGTCTCGTCGTCGGTGCCGTGGTCCCTGAGCAGGTCGCGCAGGAGTGCGGCGGTCTCGTCGAAGCCGCTCGCCGAGTCCTCGGCGGTCCGGTGGGCGCGCAGCAGGCCGGTGTGGGCGGCGCGGGCGGTGTCCAGCGCCTCGGTGGCGGTGGCCAGCCGGGCGGTGGCCGCGCGGAGCAGGGTCTGGGCGTGATCGGCGTCGGCCGGGACGAGTTCTTCGGGAAGCTCGGTGTGGTGCGGCGCGTCGTCGGCCGGCGCGAGCCGCTCGGCCTCCCCGCGCAGCCTGCCGAGCTGCTCGCTCGCCGTCGACGCCCGCGTCTCCAGGAGCTGGACGAAGGTCTCGGCACGCGCCGCGGCGGCCTGGCGTGAGGGTCCGTCGGCGCCGTCCGTGCTCTCCAGGAGCTGGGCGGCCCGCGTACGGACCTTGTTGGTGAGGCGGTCCAGCTCGGCCAGCGCGGCACTCTCGTCGCTCTCGGCCCTGGCCTGCTCGGCGCGCAGGTCGGCGCCGACCCCGACCTTCTCGTACAGCTGGGAGGCGGCCCGGTAGGCCTCGCGCAGCGCGGGGAGCGAGGTGCGTGCCCTCCCGGCCGCCGGTTCCGGAAGGACCTCCGCGACGCCGGCGATCTCGGCGCGCTCCGCCCGCAGGGCGCGGGCAGTGCGATGTGCGTCGTCCGCCGCGCGCTGGGCGGCCCTGCGGTCCTCGTCCGCTGCGCGCGCACGCTCCAGACAGGCCGTGGCCCGGGCTTCCGACTCGGCCGCCTCGTCGGTCAGTTCGCGCAGCCGGGCCTGCCAGGCCGCCCGGTCACGCAGGCGGTGGGCGAGGCCGGCGAGCGCGTCGGCGGTGCGCCGGGCCCGCTGGGCGGCCTCCTGCCGCTCCTCCCGCACGCGCGTGGCGTCGGCGGCCGCCTCGTCGGCCTCGGCGCGGACGGTACGGGCCTCGGCGAGGACGGCTTCGGCGGTCTCGGCGGCAGCGCGGGCGGCGCGTGCGGTCTCGCCGAGCTCCGCGAGGCTGCGGGGC
>NZ_JBEXWB010000377.1:0-5742 GCF_040629645.1 Streptomyces sp. NPDC005899
CGTGTGTGGGGTGGTGCCAAATGGTGGGGGGGGGGGTGGCGCTTGCTTTAGGGTGGTCACCCCGGCCGGGGTGGGCCCCGGGGAGCTACGCGCTCCCCGGGGGCCTCCTCTCGTCCTCCCGCCGGAAGACCTCCACCAGCCACGACGAGAACGAGCCCGTCACCGCCCCCAGCAGCGCGAGCCCGCACGCCATCATGAACGCCGCGATCACCCGGCCGACCGGGGTCACCGGCACCGCGTCGCCGTAGCCCACCGTGGTGAGCGTCGCGCAGGCCCACCACAGCGAGTCGCCGAACGTGCGGATCGTGGAACCGGGCGCCCCCCGCTCCTGGTGGTACACCGCGAGCGCCGCGGAGAAGCCCAGCAGCGCGGCGGTGAGGCTCGCATACGTCATCACCCGGGCGTACAGGCTCAGACCGGGGCCGTTCCTGCGCTGCTGGACCGCCGTGTAGACCTTGACCATGCGCAGCGGGCGCAGCAGCGGCAGGAGCAGGACCGCCGTGTCCAGCCAGTGCCGGTGCACGAACCGGATCCCCAGGCCGCTGAGCCTGAGCCGTGCGCCGTAGTCCACGACGAAGAGCACCCAGGTGCCGGCGACGAGGGCGAGGGCGATGTCGCGCCAGGGCTGGACGCCGGCGGGGGTGAGGACGCGGACCGCGTAACCGGTGAGGAAGAGCAGTGCCGCGGCGAAGAGCGGCACCTCGCTGCGCTGCTCCCATTCCTGCAGCCGGGCGGGGTCGGGGGCCGTGGGGCGGTCGCTCATGGCGTCAGCATCGCGGTGCCCCGGCGGGGCCGCCCCCGGCGACACGCGCGCCGGGAGTGACGCAATATGCTGACCGGCATGACGAGTGAGCCGGAACAGCAGATCGGAGTGGGGACGCCCGACGCGTTCCAGCGCCTGTGGACGCCCCACCGGATGGCCTACATCCAGGGTGAGAGCAAGCCGAGCGGTCCGGGAGCCGGGGACGGCTGCCCGTTCTGCGAGATCCCCTCGAAGTCCGACGAGGACGGGCTCGTCGTCGCCAGGGGCGAGCGGGTCTACGCCGTGCTCAATCTGTATCCGTACAACGGCGGGCACCTGATGGTGGTGCCGTACCGGCACGTGGCCGACTACACCGAGCTCGACGGTCCGGAGACCATGGAGCTGGCCGACTTCACCAAGCGGGCCATGGTCGCGCTGCGGGCCGCCTCCGGGGCGCACGGCTTCAACATCGGCATGAACCAGGGCGCCGAGGCCGGCGCGGGTATCGCCGCCCACCTCCACCAGCACGTGGTGCCCCGCTGGGGCGGGGACACCAACTTCATGCCGGTCGTCGGCCACACCAAGGTGCTCCCGCAGCTGCTGGGGGACACCCGGACGATGCTCGCCGGTGTGTGGCCGGCGGAGCTGCCGTCCGGCTGAGCCGCCGTGCGCGCCGGGGCCGTCCCGGCAGGGCGGGTAGGGCCCCGGGCGTGAACCGGGTCCGACGGTGTGAGCGGGGCGTCCGGGCGGCAGTCGCTCCGTGGACAGCCCGGGAGCGGCCGAGTGCCGGCGGGCCCGGGCGGTGCAGCCGCCTCAGGCGTCGTAGACGTCGGCCTTCCTCGGGGCCGGGTCCTGTACCAGTCCGCTGAGGACCATCGAGCGGTTGTCGAAGCGCTCCGTGTCGACGCCGTGCTCCTTGAGGACCCGCATCGCGGCCGAGTGCACGACGCGCAGGACCGGGGTGGCCGCACGCATGGCGTCGTCCGCCATGAAGCGGTGGCCCCAGGGCTTGGCCGCCCAGGCGTGCCGCAACCCGAAGGGCTCGGGCAGCACGATCTTGCCGCCGAGGTAGTCGAGCAGCGGCGGGTACCAGGTGAAGGGGGCGCGGAGGGCCAGCCTGACGACCTCGTCCGCCTTCACGAGGGGGAGCGTGACGGTACGCGTCTCCCAGAAGCGGACGGCCTTCTTGACGGTCTTCGTCTCCGCGGCCGGCTTGGTCAGGAACAGCGAGTGGACGGGGCCCAGGGCGTGGCCGGTGACCTCGATGCGCAGGGTCTCGTGCAGCACGGTCACGGTGATCAGCATGGTGATCACGAGCTGGCCGTCCCAGAGGGTGAACTGCACCCCGAGGTAGTGCCGGTCGCCGCTGCCGAACTGCTGGTGGTTGCAGATGCGCTGGATCTCGTGCGGCTTGATCTGGAAGGTGGCGACGTCCTCGCCCTCGGGGCGGGTGACGGAGTCCGCGTTCTCCCCGATGGGCGAGACGATCCAGTGCTTGACGGACGGGGTGGGGAACCCGCCGGTGTTCAGCGGCCCGCGCTCCAGCATCTTGAGCTGGTCGTGGATGGCCCGGACGACGTCCCAGCTGCGGAACTGGTGGATCTCCCTGGCCGGGTCGGCGGGGGTGAGCTCCTCGGCGAGCTGCCAGCTGCCCCACCGGGTGCCCATGCCGAGGATGCCCTTGGGCCCCGCGTAGAAGACGGCGTTGGACTGCTGTTCGGCGGAGAGCTTCTCCAGGCCCTGGCGCAGTGCCTCGCGGGCGGTCTCGCTCGGGTTCTTCGGTACCGCCTCCGGGATCTTGGCGCTCACGGCGGTGCCGGAGAGTAGCCCCTCCCAGCGCGCGCGCATGTCCTTGGCCGAGGCTTCGGCGATGCGCTTGGCGAGGAACCAGCCGATGAGCGGCGCGATCGCCATCACGCGCAGGTAGAGGGCAAGGAAGCCGGTGAGCGGCATGGCGATCAGGCCGACGGCGGCAGCCGCGCCGAACGCGAGGAGGAGGATGCCGCCGAGTGCCTGGAACGCCTTGTCCTTGGACCTGGCGAGTGAGTCCCGCAGCCGGAAGGCCAGGACCCAGAAGAGCAGTCCGGGCAGGAAGAGGAAGCCGCAGACGGCGGTGACCAGGGTCAGCCGGGTGTCGCGCGCCTTGCGCAGCCGGGTCGCGGACAGGCAGTGTTCGACGACCGTCTGCGGGTCCGTGCCGAAGGACTGGATGAGCGCCTTGCGGGCGCCGCCGAGCATGCGCTCCTGCACGGCGCGGGAGAAGGCCTCGCCCAGATTCGGCTTGAAGTAGTCGGACCTGAACAGCTTGGCGTCGCCCGGTTTCACCTCGGACTTGTGCCACTCGCTGTTGGCCTTGAGGATCTCCGTCACATCGCTGTCACGGTACGCGGCGGAGGCGAGGGCGTTGGTCGCCACCGCCTGCCCCGCCGAGCCCTGGAGCGGGATCTGAGCTCCGGGTGAGAAATCGAATCCGTCGTTGGCCACTGCCGCCCCCACTCGCCGCACGGTCTGCTCCTGCGGCTGTTCCCAACTACCGTACTTCGCACACCTGCTGAGCTGGGCCCCCAGCGTATCGTCCGGAACGTGCCGCCGCCCGCCGCCGGGGCACGGCGGCGGGCGGCAGGCACCGGATCCGGTCATCTAGTGTCCGCTCGCGGTGTTCTCCCGCGCGCTGCGGACGCGTTCGGCGAGCTGGGGGGGCATGGCTTCGTGCCGGGCGTACTCCCGGTCGAAGCGGCCCGTCCCGTGCGTGAGGGAGCGCAGGTCCACGACGTACCTGCCGATCTCGGTCTCGGGCACCTCGGCACGTACGACCGTGCGCTCCCCGGCCGCCTGCTCGGTTCCGACCACTCGGCCACGCCGGCCCGCGAGGTCACCCATGACGGCGCCCACGTAGTCGTCCGGGACCAGGACCCGTACGTCGTCGACGGGTTCGAGGAGCTCGATCCGGGTGCCGGCCGCTGCCTCGCGCAGGGCCAGCGCCCCCGCCGTCTGGAAGGCGGCGTCCGAGGAGTCCACCGCGTGCGACTTGCCGTCGAGCAGGGTGACGCGCACGTCGACGAGCGGGTGCCCCGCGGCGACACCGCGGGCGGCCTGGGTGCGTACGCCCTTCTCGACGGACGGGACGAACTGCCGGGGCACCGAACCGCCGACCACCTTGTCGACGAACTCCACTCCACTGCCGGGGGGCAGCGGCTCCACCTCGATGTCGCAGACGGCGTACTGGCCGTGACCACCCGACTGTTTGACGTGCCGGCCCCGCCCGAGCGTCCGGGAGGCGAACGTCTCGCGCAGGGGGACCCGGTGGGGCACGGCGTCCACCCGCACCCCGTACCGGCTCCGCAGGCGTTCCAGCGCCACCTCCGCGTGCGCCTCGCCCGTGCACCACAGGACGACCTGGTGGGTGTCCTGGTTCTGCTCCAGCCGCATCGTGGGATCCTCCGCGACCAGCCGGGCCAGCCCCTGGGACAGCTTCTCCTCGTCCGCCTTGCCGTGCGCGCGCACCGCGAGCGGCAGCAGCGGGTCGCTCATGGCCCACGGCTCCATGAGCAGGGGCTCGTCCGGGTCCGAGAGGGTGTCACCGGTCTGTGCCCCGCCCAGCTTCGAGACGCACGCCAGATCACCGGCGACGCAGCGGTCCAGGGGGCGCTGCTGCCGCCCGAAGGGCGCGAAGAGCGCGCCGGCGCGCACCTCGGCGTCGTGGAGGGGGCGCGGCTCGTGCCCGGGACCGCCGAGACCGTGGCCGCACACGTGGACGGGGTCGTCCGGGCGCAGTGTGCCCGAGAAGACCCGGACCAGGGAGACCCGTCCGACGTAGGCGTCGGACGTCGTCCTCACGACCTCCGCGAGGAGGGGCCCCTCGGGGTCGCAGGCCGGCGCGGGGCGTGGCGAGCCGTCGGGGGCGGTGACGGTGGGCAGTGCCCGCTCCGCGGGGGACGGGAAGCCCCGGGTGATCAGTTCCAGGAGTTCGACCGTGCCGACGCCCTGACGAGCTCCCTCGGCGGCCGGAGCAGCCGTGAGGACGGGGTGGAACGCCCCGCGAGCGACGGCGTGTTCCAGGTCGTCCATGAGCGTCCCGGCGTCGATGCTCCCGCCGCCCAAGTAGTGATCCATCAGGGTCTCGTCCTCGCTCTCCGCGATGATCCCCTCGATGAGCCGGTCGCGGGCCCGCGACAGCGCCTCGCGCCGGTCACCCGCGGGCGGGTGCTCGACGCGCTCCCCGGTGGAGTAGTCCAGGACCCGCTGGGTGAGCAGTCCGGTGAGCCCGGTGAGCGGGGCGTGCCCGTCCGGGCCCCCGGGCCCGTGCAGGGGCAGGTGGAGCGGGAGTACGGCGTCGGGGTCCTCGTCCCCGAACATCCGCCCGCAGACCCGTGTCATCTCCTCGAACGAGGTGCGCGCGGTGTCCAGGTGGGTCACGACGACGGCGCGGGGCATCCCCACCGCCGCGCACTCCTCCCAGAGTGCGCGGGCGGTGCCCGCCACGGCGTCGGCCTCCTGCGCCGCCGACACGACGAAGAGGGCCGCGTCCGCCGCCCGGAGCCCGGCCCTGAGCTCCCCGACGAAATCCGCGTAACCGGGGGTGTCCAGCAGATTGATCTTGTACCCCTCCCACGTGACGGGGACGAGCGAGAGCTGTACGGAGCGGTGCCGGCGCTGTTCGATCTCGTCGTGGTCCGAGACGGTCCCGCCGTCCTCGACCCGGCCCGCCCGGTTGAGTGCCCCGGCCGTCAGCGCGAGAGCCTCGACGAGCGTGGTCTTGCCCGAACCGCTGTGGCCGACCAGCACCACGTTCCGTACGGAAGCGGGCCCGTCGGCCGTCGCCGCCCTGCCGGCGGCTCCGGTGTGCGTATGTGTCCTGTCGCCCATGATGCGTGCCTCCCGGAGGGTGGCGCCGCGCCCTCCGGGGCGCGGCGCGCGATGAGGGGAGATGCGGCACGGGCGTGGACGCCTCGCCGGCGGCTTCGGCGACGCCCGCTGTACTTCGAGCTTTCCACCCTCAC
>NZ_JBEXWB010000378.1:0-5710 GCF_040629645.1 Streptomyces sp. NPDC005899
CGGCGCCCGGCCCCGTGGCCGTGTCCGCGGACGGGGCGGCCCTGCTGTGGTCGTTCGTCCACTGGGACGGCACGAAGTACCCCGCGCACCGCTCGGTGGACGGCGGGGCGACGTGGGCCGAGGTCACCACCTTCCCCAGGGGCGGCACCCCGGTCGCCGACCCGCTGGACCCCGCCCGCTTCTACGTGTACGACACGGACACCGGCACGGTGTTCCGCTCCACGGACGGGGGTGCCACGTTCACCGCGGGCGCCTCCCGGCTGCCCTCCGGGGACACGCAGTTCCGGATCGCGGCGGCGCCGGGCCGCTCGGGGGACCTGTGGCTGTCGGCGAAGGAGCGGGGGCTGCTGCGCTCCACCGACGGCGGGCTCACCTTCGCGCCGGTGGCAGGCTGCCCGGCTTCCTACGCGCTCGGCTTCGGCAGGGCGAAGGGCAGTGGACGCCACGCCTACCCCGCCGTCTTCCAGACGGGCCGTGTCCCGGCCACGCACGACGAGGTGGCGGTCCTGCGCTCGGACGACGCGGGCCGGACCTGGGTCCGAATCAACGACGACTCCCACCGCTGGGGATGGACCGGCGAGGTCATCACCGGCGACCCCCGTGTCCACGGCCGTGTCTACCTGGGCACCAACGGCCGCGGCATCCAGTACGCGGATCCCCGATGAGGAACGAGACACCCATGCCGTCCCTGCACGACGCCACCCGTGGCCGCGTCCTCTTCGGCGGCGACTACAACCCGGAGCAGTGGCCCGAGGAGGTGTGGGCCGAGGACGTCCGGCTGATGGGAGAGGCCGGGGTCAACTCCGTCACCCTCGGCGTCTTCTCCTGGGCGATGATCGAACCGCGTCCAGGAGCCAGGGAGTTCGGCTGGCTGGACCGGCTCATGGATCTGCTGCACGCACACGGCATCGGGGTCGTGCTCGCCACACCCACGTCGTCGCCCCCGCCGTGGATGGGTGAGCTGCACCCGGAGACGCTGCCGCGCGCCGAGGACGGCACGGTGGTCTCGTACGGATCGCGGCAGCACTTCTGCCCGAGCTCGCCGGTCTACCGCCGCTACGCCGCGGCGCTCACCGAGGACCTCGCGGCGCGCTACGCGGACCACCCGGCGCTCACCGTGTGGCACGTCAACAACGAGTACTGCACACACTGCTGGTGCGACGGGACGGCCGCCCACTTCCGCCGCTGGCTGGCCGACCGCTACACCACCACGGACGCCCTCAACGAGGCGTGGGGCACGGCCTTCTGGAGTCAGCGCTACGACAGCTGGGCGCAGGTCCTGCCGCCGCGCAGGGCGCAGTACATGAGGAACCCGGCCCAGGCGCTGGACTTCAAGCGCTTCACGTCCGACGCCCTGATGGAGTGCTACGTCGCCGAGCGGGACATCGTCGCCCGGCACACCCCGCGCATCCCGGTGACCACCAACTTCATGCCGCTGTGGGCGGGCCAGGACGGCTGGGCGTGGGCGGAGCAGGAGGACGTGGTCTCCGTCGACATCTACCCCGACCCCGCGGACCCGCAGGCCGGCCAGTACAACGCGATGCTCGCCGACATGACGCGCGGGCAGGCCGGCGGCCCCTGGATGCTGATGGAGCAGGCCGCGGGCCCGGTCAACTGGCGGGGGGTCAACCACCCCAAGCCCGCCGGGCTGAACCGGCTCTGGTCGCTGCAGGCGGTGGCCAGGGGCGCGGACGCCGTCTGCTACTTCCAGTGGCGCCAGTCCCGCCAGGGCGCGGAGAAGTTCCACTCCGGCATGCTCACGCACGCCGGCGAACACGGCCGCACCTTCCAGGAGGTCAAGCGGATCGGCGCCGAACTCGGCGTCCTGGGACCGAAGGTCGCGGGCGGCCGGGTACCGGCCGACGTCGCCGTGCTCCATGACTGGGACGCGTGGTGGGCGAGCAGCCAGGAAGGGCGCCCGTCCTCCCTCGTCGAGTACCCGGACCTCGTGCGGGCCTGGCACCGGGGGCTGTGGGACAGCGGCATCGCGACGGAGTTCGCCCGCCCCGGCTCCGACCTGAGCGGCTACCGCATGGTGGTGGTGCCCCAGCTGTACCTGCTGGACGACTCCTCGATCGACGCACTCGTGTCCTACGTACGGGGCGGTGGCACGCTCGTCTGCGGGTTCTTCACCGGCGTCGCGGACGAGGACAACCGGGTCCGGCCCGGCGGGATGGACAGCCGGCTGCGGGACCTGTTCGGCATCCGCACGGTGCACGAGTGGTGGCCGCTGGACGCGGGCACGACGGTGCCGTGCGACGGCTTCCGCGCCACCCTGTGGTCGGAGGAGCTGGAGCCGGACGGCACCGCCGAGACCGTCTCCGCCTACCGGGACGGGGAGCTGGACGGCCTGCCCGCCGTCCTGCGCAAGGGCACCGCCTGGTACGTCTCGACGCTTCCCGAGCCGGAGGCGCTGCGCGACCTGCTCGGCCGGGTGTCGGCGGGGGCGGGGGCGCGGCCCGTGGTGGAAGGGCTGCCCCGCGGCGTGGAGGCGGTGCGCCGCGGCTCCCTGCTCTTCCTGCTGAACCACGGCCGGACCCCCACGAAGGTGGAGCTGGCCGGCCGTCATGTCGACGTGCTCACCGGGGTCCGCCACCAGGGGGCCGTGGAGCTGGGCCGCTTCGGGGTGGCCGTGCTCGAGGACGCCCCGGCATGATCGACGGCACGTGGGAGCCGGTGCCCGCCACGCGCTGGGAGGACGCCTTCCTCAGCGGCAACGGGCACCACGGCGCCATGGTGTACGGCGACCCGGCGGACGACCGGGTGATCGTCGACCACCACACCCTGGTGCGTCCCAACGGCAGCGAGGACCTCCGGCCTCCGGAACTCGCGGACCGCCTGGGCCGCCTCCAGGACGCCCTGCTGGCCGGGGACGTCACGGCGGCCGAGGGATTCGGGGCGGGGCTGCCGCTGGTGTGGGTGCAGCCGTTCCATCCCGCCTTCCAGACCCGTGTCCGCCGCGGCCGCGGGCTGCACGAGGCGGTCGCCGGCTACCGGCGGGAGGTCGACTTCACGACGGGCGAGGTGACGGCGTCCTACGAGTCCTGGCGCAGCCGTGTCTTCGTCTCGCGGGCCGACGACGTGATCGTGCAGCACGTCACCGACCTCCCCCTGAGCGCCCGGCTCGTCCTGGACCACGCCCTGCCCGGCGCCCCGGCCCGGCTCGCGGTCGGCCGCACGACCGTACTGACCCCGGACGGGGCGAACCTGGCCCTGCGGATCGGGTACCCGGACAGCGACGTCGCGTACACGGGGGTCACCGCGGCCCGGGTGGACGGCGGCACGGTGTCCGTGGCGGACGAGGGCATCCGGATCGAGGGGGCGCGCGCCCTCACCCTGACGACGCGCGTCCTGCGCCGGGCCGGCGGCCACCCGGACCTGACGGCGCTGTGGGCCGCCCTGCCGGGCGAGGACTACGAGACCCTCCTCGCCCGCCACCGCCCGCCGCACCGCACGGCGTACGGGCGTACCTCGCTGACCCTGCGGGGCGCGGCCCCGGAGCGGGAACTGCCGGGCAGTGAACTGCTGCGCGCCCCGCAGAGCCCGGCGCTCCTGGAACGCCTCTTCGCCGCGGGCCGCTACCATCTGCTCTCCTCCTCGGGGCTGCTGCCTCCCCGGCTGACCGGGCTGTGGACCGGTGACTGGGAGACGGCGTGGTCGGGGGCGTTCACCACGAACGCCAACCTCAACCTGCAGATCGCCTCCGCGGCGAGCGCCGCACTGCCGGAGGTGACCGAGGCGCACGCCTCGCTGGTGCACGGGCAGCTGGGCGACTGGCAGGACAACGCGCGGGCGCTGTTCGGGGCGCGGGGCATCGTCGCACCGTCCCACACGGACGGCGAGTCGGGTCATACGCGCCACTTCCAGCGGGCCTACCCGCTGCACCTGTGGACGGCCGGGGCGGACTGGCTGCTGCAGCCCCTGCTGGAACACGCCGAGGTGACGACGGGCGCGCCCGACGCCCGGCTGACCGCCGCCCTCGTGGAGGCGGCCCTGTTCTACGAGGACTTCCTCACGCGCGAGGACCCGGACGGGCGGGTGGCCGTGGTGCCCTCCTACTCCCCCGAGAACCGCCCGGCCAACGCGAGCTGGGGGACGGTCAACGCCACGATGGACATCGCCGCCGCCCGTCACGCCCTGACGACCGCCGCGACCCACGCTCCCGGCCATCCGTCGGCCGGAGTATGGCGTGCGCTGGCCGCGCGGCTCCCCGAGTACGTGGTGAACGAGGACGGGGCGCTCGCCGAGTGGGCGTGGCCCGGCCTGGCGGAGACGTACGACCACCGCCACCTCAGCCATCTCTACCCGGTGTGGCCGCTGGACGAGATCAACCCCTACGACACCCCGGGAGCGGCCCGGGCCGCGCACCGCGCCCTGGAACTGCGCGGCTCCGAGAACGACTCCGCCCACGGCCACCTGCACCACGCCCTGGTCGCGGCCCGGCTGCGGGACCCGGCGCGCGTGTCGGCCGCCCTGGACGCGGTGCTGGGCGGCGACTTCTTCCACGACTCGCTGATGAGCGCCCACTACCCCTCGCGCGACGTCTACAACGCGGACGCCGCGCACACCCTGCCCGCCGCCGTGATCGAAGCACTCGTCCAGTCGGCGCCCGGCCGCCTGGTCCTGCTGCCCGCCCTCCCCGCGGCCTACCCGGCCGGTGAACTCCGGGGCGTGCGCACCCGGTTCGGAGCGCGGCTCGACCTGAGCTGGTCGGACGACGGCGCCAGTGCGCTCCTGCGTCCCACCCGTGACGTGACCGTCGACGTGCGTACGGGCGACGGTCACGCGCTCACCGAGACCTCCGCCGGCGACAGCCCGGCTCCTCTGGAGCTGACGGCCGGCGTGGACCGCGTCCTCACCCTGAGACCGCGGTAGCAGTCCTCCATCCCCACATGGAAGGAACACCCCATGGCACGTTCCACCCTGACCCGGCTGCTCCTGGCCCCGGCCGCGGCCGTGGCCGCGCTGATCGGCTTCGCGGCCGCCCCCGCCCACGCGGCGGTGTGGACCTCGTCCGAGCAGTGGGGCAACTACACCACGTCCGACGGATACACCCTCTACAACAACATCTGGGGCTCGGGCGCGGGCTCCCAGACGATCTGGGCCAACTCGTCGAGCAACTGGGGGGTCACCGCCAACCACCCGAACACCGGCGGCATCAAGTCCTACCCCAACGCCAAGAAGGTCGTGGGCAAACCGATCGACTCGCTCTCGTCGCTGACGAGCGGCTACAACGTGAGCGTCCCGTCCTCGGGGGCGTACAACACCTCGTACGACATCTGGGACACGGACTACGACTACGAGGTGATGCTCTGGGTGAACTACAACGGCGCGGTCGGCCCCCTCGGCAGCTCGCAGGGCACCGTGAGCCTGGGCGGCCACACGTGGACCGTCTACAAGGGCAGCAACGGGGCCAACGAGGTCTTCTCGTTCCTGCGGACCTCCGACTCGTCCTCCGGCACCGTGAACATCCTGCCCGTCCTGAAGTGGATCAAGGACACGAAGGGCTGGTGGGGCAACGAGACCATCGGCGACGTGCAGTTCGGCTACGAGGTCACCTCGTCGTCGGGCGGCCTGAACTTCGTGACCAACTCGTTCGGCGTGTCGGCGCGCTGACCCGGTCGGGCCGGGGGGACACCCCCGGCCCGCTCAGCCGCGGGGCGCGGCCCACAGCACCGCCGCGCCCGTCCCGGCCATCCTCCGCCCGCCC
>NZ_JBEXWB010000379.1:0-5657 GCF_040629645.1 Streptomyces sp. NPDC005899
TCTCGTCCGCGGCGGTGCTGCCCGAGCCCGTCTCCGCCTCGTCCTGCTTGGCCCTGACCTCCGGGTCGAGCACGGCTTCCCCGCTGCCGTCGACCGAGGTCAGCGGAGCGCGGTCGTCGGAGACCTCGGTGGGGGCCGGCGGCTCGACCAGCCAGTCGGGGTTGGCCTGCTTGTCCCACCACTTCCAGGCCGCGAAGGCACCGCCCGCCAGCGCACCGAGCACGAGGACGCCCTTGGTCACCCGGCCGGCCCTGGCCCGCCGCTCGTGCTTGCGGACCAGCTTCTGGATCTCCTCGACCGTCACCTGACCACGCAGCGCGGCCAGCGCGGCCGCACTGCGCGCGGTGGCCTCCTCGGCCACGGGCTGGGCCGCGGCGACCGCGGACTCGACCCGCGGCACGGTGTACTCGGCCGCGCTGCGGGCGGCCTTGCGCGTCCGTACGGCAGCGCTGCGAGCCGCCTCGTCGACCTTCGGAGGTACGTGGGTCAGCGCCTGTTCGAGACGGGGCGCCAGGTGCGTGCCGTACTGGACTCGAGCCTGCGCGGCTGCCTTCGACACCTTGGGCGCAAGCCGTGCGCGCGCCTCCTGTGCGTAGTGCGCGGCCTGTTCCTTGGCCGTATCGGCGTAGGGCGCCACCACTTCCGCGGCGTGCTGCGCGCTGTCCTTCGCCGAGTAGGTTGCGGCGCGCACGCTGTCGATGCGGGTCACGGGATCCTCCTCCTTGGTGGCGGGTAGGTACTCCGCCTATCCACCCAATTCGAAATCATGCCTGCCGGGACCCTGAGCGCCAGACGGGACGGGCATCCGGGTCATCGGCGGGGAATGCGGTGCAGGGGGAGCCTGCCGTCGACCTTGTCATGGTTCGGGTGGGGACGCGCCGCGAAGTCGCGCACCTGGCGGAATTTCCCCCTCGGGAAGTGTGGAATACGTGCGGGAAGGGGGGCAACACGGTAAGTGCCACCTTTTTCCGGGCGGGCGAGCGGGCTGCCGGGGGTACGCCCCGTGCGAGGATCGGTGGTCGTCAGCGAAGTCTTACGGAAGGCAGACCGTGGCCGAGCAGCTCTACGCCACCCTGAGGACCAGTTCGGGCGACATCCCGATCCAGCTCCTGCCCGACCACGCGCCCAGGACGGTCAGGAACTTCGTCGAACTGGCCACGGGTGAGCGTGAGTGGACCGACCCGGCGACCGGGCGCAGGTCCACGGACAGGCTGTACGACGGCACCGTCTTCCACCGCGTCATCAGCGGCTTCATGATCCAGGGCGGCGATCCGCTGGGCAACGGCACCGGGGGACCGGGTTACGAGTTCGGCGACGAGTTCCACCCCGACCTCGCCTTCACCAGGCCGTACCTGCTGGCGATGGCCAACGCGGGACCGGGTACGAACGGTTCGCAGTTCTTCCTGACGGTGTCGCCCACCGCGTGGCTGACGGGCAAACACACCATCTTCGGGGAGGTGGCGGGCGACGCGGGCAGGAAGGTCGTGGACGCGATCGCCTCGGCCCCCACCAACCCGCGTACCGACCGCCCCCTTCAGGACGTGGTCATCGAGTCGGTGGTCATCGAGACCCGCTGAACGGCGGAGTGGTGCCTGTCCCGTGGCCCGCGGCGGGGTGGTGCGGGCGGGGGAGGCGCGGTGCCGGCCCGGGGTGGCCTGCCCGGCCCGTCGGGAACCAACCGGCGTCGCCATCCGTACGTCTACACAACGGGTGATCGGGGCGGACACCCGCGTGCCGACTCCCCCAGCTTTCACGGAAGCGGACCGAAGGGGCCATGACCGATGGAGCAGCAGCCGCCACAGGGCCCGGACACAACCGCGGCCGGGCCGGGAGCCCCCACGTGCTACCGGCATCCCGGCAGGGAGACGGGCGTCCGCTGCGTGCGGTGCGAACGGCCGATCTGCACCGACTGCATGATCGACGCCTCCGTCGGGTTCCAGTGCCCGGAATGTGTCCGTGAGGGGTCCGGCACGGGGCACCACGCCGCGGCCGTCCGGCCGCGGACGGTGGCGGGCGGCGCCGTCGCGGCCGACCCCAGGCTGATCACCAAGATCCTGCTGGGCGTCAATCTCGCGGTCTTCGTCGCCGTGTCGGCCGCCGGGCGTCCGCTGATCGAGGACCTGCTGCTGTTCGGGCGCGCCTACTCGGGTGACGCCTCGGCCGGGATCGAAGGGGTGGCCGAGGGGCAGTGGTACCGGCTGGTGACCTCGATGTTCCTGCACCAGGAGGTCTGGCACATCGCCTTCAACATGCTGGGGCTGTGGTGGCTGGGCGGCCCGCTGGAGGCGGCGCTCGGCCGGGCCCGCTACCTCGCGCTCTACCTGATCTCGGGGCTGGCGGGCAGCGCGCTCACCTACGTGATCGCCGACCCCGGTCAGGGATCGCTCGGCGCGTCCGGAGCGATCTTCGGACTGCTGGGCGCCACGGCCGTCCTGATGCGGCGCATGAACTACGACATGCGTCCGGTGATCGGCCTCCTGGTGGTGAACCTGATCTTCACCTTCAACCCGTGGGGCGCCATCGCCTGGCAGGCGCACGTGGGCGGCCTCGTGGCCGGCGTGGTGATCGCGGCCGCCATGGTGCACGCACCGCGTGAGCACCGGGCTCTCGTGCAGTACGGGGTCTGCGGACTGGTCCTGCTGGCTGTCCTGGGAGCCGTCCTCGCCAGGACCGCCGCTCTCACCTGAGCGGAATGCGTTGCTCCCCGGTCAAACTTGTCCACAGAGTGTGTCGAAACTTGTGCATGACGTGGGGAACGGGTGTTCCCCTTGTCGCTGGACCGGGTTTCACCAGCCAGGACAAGGGGTGCGGCGTCGTGATGTGCGGGAGCCTGCAATCATACCGGCGTCAACATCGACGGAAGTTATCCACAGATCGTCTGACCTTTTCCCCTACCTGTGGATAACTCTGTGGGTAACTTCAGGGCCGCGCCGCCCGAGAGGTCACTTCCACTGGGTGGAGACGCCGAAGCCGCCGGCGATGAAACCGAAGCCCACGACGATGTTCCAGTTGCCGAGCGCGTCGACCGGCAGGTCGCCCTCGGTCACGTAGAAGATCACGATCCACGCCAGACCGATCAGGAAGAGCGCCAGCATCACGGGCGCGACCCAACTGCGGTTGGTGAGCTTTATGTTGGTGGACTGCTTCGCCGGCGGAGGCGTGAAGTCGGCCTTCTTGCGGATACGTGACTTCGGCACGAGGGACTCTCCTGTCGATGCGCTGCGTGACCGCGCAGGGATCTGTGGCTGGCGCCGGGGCGCAAGGGGGAATGCTGCCTCCCCGGGGCGTCCGTTAGCGTAGTGCTTCCGTGGCCCCTAAGGAGATAAGGGTACGTTGAGCAATTCTGCCGACTCCCCCCGAGGTCCCGGCCGCCGCATGTCCCGATGGCCGGTCCAGGGGCTCACCGCCGGGGTCTTCGCGCTGGCCGGACTGATCTTCGTGACCAGCGCCAACACGGCCAAGGGCACCGACATCCGTACGGACTCCTCCCTGCTGAAGCTGTCCGACCTCATCCAGCAGCGCAGCGAGAACAACGCGAAGCTGGACGCTTCGACCGCTTCCGTGCGTGCGGACATCGACACGCTCGCACGGCGGGACGACGGCAGCACGCGAGCGGAGGACGCCGAGCTCGACGCGCTGGAGAAGGCCGCGGGTACCGAGAAGCTGACCGGCCAGTCCCTCTCGGTCACCCTGGACGACGCCCCGCCCGACGCCACCGCGAACCCCGGGTATCCCGAGCCGCAGCCCAACGACCTGGTCATTCACCAGCAGGACCTGCAGGCCGTCGTGAACGCGCTCTGGCAGGGCGGCGCCCGCGGTATCCAGGTGATGGACCAGCGGCTGATCTCGACCAGCGCGGTGCGCTGCGTCGGCAACACGCTCATCCTCCAGGGCAGGGTCTACTCGCCGCCGTACAGGATCACGGCGGTCGGTGACAGGGGGAAGCTCAGGCAGGCGCTCGACGACTCGACGGCGATCCAGAACTACCAGCTGTACGTGAAGGCCTACGGCCTGGGCTGGAAGGTCGAGGGGGACGACCGCACGACGCTCCCCGGCTACTCGGGCACGGTGGACCTCCACTACGCACAGCCCGTGGAGTAGCGCGCCGCCCGCCGCCCCCGCGCCCCCGGTACCGCACGGCTGTGGCGCAGGGTGCCCGGCGGCTTTCCACAGCTGACCCACGCCTGTCCCCCGGCCCTTTAGTCTGGTGCCGTACCGAATGGAGGCGACAGCATGTACGGCTGGATCTGGCGGCATCTGCCGGGCAACATCTGGGTGCGGGGACTGATCTCGCTCCTGCTGGCCCTGGCCGTTGTCTACGCACTCTTCCAGTACGTCTTCCCCTGGGCGGAGCCGCTGCTCCCGTTCGGTGACGTCACGGTCGACGGCGAAGGCGCCGGCACGGAGGGGGCGGCCCGATGAGCACACGCGTTCTCGTCGTCGACAACTACGACAGCTTCGTCTTCAACATCGTGCAGTACCTCTACCAGCTCGGGGCGGAGTGCGAGGTCGTCCGCAACGACGAGGTGACCACGGCCCATGCCGGCGACGGCTTCGACGGCGTGCTGCTGTCCCCCGGCCCGGGCACGCCCGAGCAGGCGGGCGTGTGCATCGAGATGGTGCACCACTGCGCGGGGAGCGGAGTCCCCGTCTTCGGCGTGTGCCTGGGGATGCAGTCGATGGCGGTCGCCTACGGCGGTGTCGTGGACCGTGCGCCCGAGCTGCTGCACGGCAAGACGTCCCCCGTGCTCCACGAGGGCAAGGGGGTGTTCGCCGGCCTGCCGTCCCCCTTCACCGCGACGCGCTACCACTCCCTCGCCGCCGAGCCGACCACGGTCCCGGCCGAGCTCGAAGTCACGGCGCGCACGGCCGACGGCATCGTGATGGGGCTGCGTCACCGCGAACTCCCGGTCGAGGGCGTGCAGTTCCACCCCGAGTCGGTGCTCACCGAGCACGGGCACCTCATGCTGGCCAACTGGCTGGAGCGGTGCGGTGACGCGGGGGCCGTCGCGAGATCGGCGGGGCTCGCGCCGGTGGTGGGCAAGGCCACCGCGTGACCCCCCTCCGCCCCGAACCCGACGCCGGGCAGGAGGGCACGTACGCCCGGGGGGCGTATGCGGCCGACGGCACGTTCGAGTCGGCGGTGGAGCGGCTGGCGGACCCGCTGAACGATCCGCTGCCGGGGCAGCACGCGTCGCCCTGGCCCCGCCCCGGGACGTCCGCAGCCGGCGCCGGGGACCGGGAGACGCCCCCGGTGGCACCTCAGCGGGCCCCGGGGAGGGCTCAGCAGCCGCAGGAGCCTCCGGGGGAGTGGTACGACCCGGAGGGCTATCGGCGGGACTGGTACGGGCAGCAGGGCGGCCCGGCCCCGGCGCCTGCCGCACGCCCGGCTGCCACGCTTGGACCGGTTCGCGCACCGATCCCCGCCCCCTTCGCGGCACCGGGCCCTGCCGATTTTCCGGCACCGGTACCGGCACCGTCCCCCGAGCCGCGCCCTGACCCGCGGCCGGGGCCCCGCCGCGCTCCTGACCGTCAGGCACCGGACGAGACGATGGCCCTGCGCACGGCCGCCGTGTTCGAGGCCGCCGAGCCGGGCGGCGCCGACGCCGACGGAGCGGTGCCCGCGGCAGCGCCCCTGCCGGCCGGCGGGCGGGCGG
>NZ_JBEXWB010000380.1:0-5647 GCF_040629645.1 Streptomyces sp. NPDC005899
TGGAGCCGTCGCCGCCGGTCTCGGCGAGGCTCTCACCACCCGCGGGAGCCTCGACGGGCGCGACGGCGTTCTCCGCCTCGGGAGCGTTGTCCCCGTCCGCCGGTGCCGCCGCGTCCGCGGCCGGTGCCGCCTCCGTGACCTCCGCGCCGGTGGAGGCGTCGTCGTCCCCGTGTCCGGCATGCTCCACGGACGACTTGCCGGCGCCCTCGTCGATGTCCTGCTCGGACGGGGCGGACGCGGTCGGGGCGGGGACGGCCGCCACGGAACCGCTGCCCGTGCCCTGCCCGCCGAAGACCACGTCGGAGCAGGCGTAGAAGGCCTCGGAGGAGTCCGACCGCTGCCAGACCGTGTAGATCAGCTGGCGCCCCGACGCCTGCGGCACGGTCCCGTCGAAGACGTACGACCCGTTCTCCATCGCCGGGTCGGTGGCCGTGGCGAACGGCTTCTCCTGGAGGTCCGACCACTTCAGGGGCCGCGCCGGGTCGTAGCCCGCCTTGGTCAGGTACAGCTCGAACGATCCCCTGTGCGGGGCGGTCGCTCGGAAGCGGAACGTGTGGCTGCCCGCCTTCATCGCGGTGGAGGGCCAGTCCGCGCGAGGCAGGTCCAGCCCCCTGAACTTGTCGTTGCCCGCGCTGCACAGCTTGCCGTCCGGAATCAGCTCGCGGTGCCTGCCGGCGGCGTTCGCGATGTTCACGCCGTTCCAGTCGTACAGCGCCTGCGTGCCGCCCGCGGCGACCGCCGCCCGGCACGCGGCGGACTCCGGATTCTCCGGCCCCTCCGCGAAACACGCCGAGACCCGGCTCACCGGGTCGGTCAGCGAACCGTGCGCGGCGGCCGGCGAGGCGGACAGCCCGGTCATCACGAGCGGAGCGACGCCGAGCGCGACGGCTGCGGCGAGCCTGCGGTGAACGGTCGGGGTGACGGCCATGGTGGTGCTCCTTCGGCGGACGCGGCTGTGAGGGTGCGGCACAGGCCCCGTCCCCGTACGCCGGTGCGCCCCCCCGGTGCGGATGTGGCGCCGACGGGACGGGGCCTGTGTCGGTGATCAGCAAACTAGCCGCCGTCCAGAGCCTGTTCAGCCGTGTAAAGCCGCAGGTGGCGATCGTTACGGTGCGCTTGAGGGAGCGTTAAGACCCCCATCGGGAAGGGACGCCGGCAGGCTCCGGCCGGCAGAGCCGTCACGCCGCGCGGGCCGCGGACCTCCGGCCGGGCCCGGCCACCGCCTGCGCACGGCCGGGCCTGCCCCGTGTCAGACCTGGACGCCGGGCACCCCGTCCTCCACGACCACGCTCGCGCGCGTGCTGATCGGCGCGTCCGGCTTCGTCACGTAGGGCAGGACCCGGAAGTCGCTGGTCCACCGCTCGCGGTCGACCGTGACGCGCACGTAGCCGCGCTGGCTGTTGAAGAACTTCATGTGCGGGTTCGCCGCCAGGAACGTCTCGCCCTGCGCCGTCATGTCCGCGCCGTCGCCGCCGCTCGTGACGGAGGTGCCCACGAACTCCGAGCCCACGGTCGCCGATTCCGGGTCGGCGTAGTCGCGCTTGAGGTCCCAGGCGTAGTTCTGGTGCCGGTCGCCCGTGACGACGACCAGGTTGCGGACCCCGCGGGTGCCCGCCTCGGCCAGCAACCGGTTGCGCTCGGCGACGTATCCGTCCCACGGGTCCGTCCACACCGTCGTGCCCGGGCCCGGGTCCTGGTCGGTCTGGCCCATCGGCGCCTGGTTGCCGAGGATCTGCCAGCGCGCCCGCGAGCGGCTGAAGCCCTTGAGGACCCAGTCCCGCTGCCGGGCCCCGAGCAGGGTCCGGTCCGGGTCGAACCGCTCCGCGCAGTCGGCGGAGGTGCCGTCTCCGCACGCCTGGTCGTCCCGGTACTGGCGGGTGTCGAGCATGGTGAAGTCGGCGAGCCGGCCGTACGGGAGCCTGCGGTACATCTGCACGTCGGGCCCCTTCGGCAGCTGGGTGCGACGCAGGGGCGCGTGCTCGTACAGCGCCTGGAAGGCGGCGGCCCTGCGCAGCAGGAACGTCTCCGGGTCCTCGTCGTTCTCCGAGGTCTCGTCCGCCCAGTTGTTCTCCACCTCGTGGTCGTCGAACGTCATGATCCACGGGAAGGCGGCGTGTGCCTCGCGCAGCGGGGCCTCGGACTTGTAGAGGCCGTACTGGAGGCGGTAGCGGGCGAGGTCGAGCGTCTCCGTGTGGAACCTCGGGTCCGTCGTCACGCCCCGCCTGTTGGTCCTGACACCGGACTCGTACAGGTAGTCGCCGAGGTGCACCACCAGGTCCAGGTCCTCCCGCGCCATGTGGTGGTAGGCCGTGAAGTAGCCGTCCTGCCATGCCTGGCAGGAGGCGAAGGCGAACCTCAGCCGGTGCGGGCCGTCCGAGGGGGCGGGGGTGGTGCGGGTCCGGCCGACGGGGGAGACGGCGGAGCCGGCCCTGAAGCGGAACCAGTACGTGCGGCCCGCGGCGAGTCCGTGCACCTCGGGGTGGACGGAGTGGGCCAGCTCCGGGGTCGCGACGACGCTGCCGCGGCGCACGACCCGGTGGAACCGCTCGTCGAGCGCCACCTCGTAGTGGACCCGGACCGGCCTGGCCGGCATCCCGCCGAGGCCGTCCTGCGCGAAGGGGTCCGGAGCCAGCCGCGTCCACAGCACGACACCGTCGGACGTCGGGTCGCCCGAGGCGACACCCAGGGTGAACGGGTCGCCGCGCAGGGCGGGTGCGGCGAACGCGGGCTGCGCGTCCCAGGCCCCCGTCCCCAGCATCAGGGCGGCGGCTGTCGCCCCGCCGTATCCGAACATCTGCCTACGGGACACGGAACGTGTGACCACGGGTCCTCCTCGGTCGATCGGGCCGACCTCGGTGACACTGCCGGGGGTTGGTGTCATGTTCACGCGCAACATGTGGCGGGGGGCCGAGCACAGCGTGAACAGGACGGCGGCACGGGGGAGCCGGCCGCCTCCGCGTCCCCGGCCGGCGCCCTGTCCCCCCGCTCACCCCGGGCCTGCCCGCCACGGCCGTCGCCGCGTGACCGGCCTCGTCAACACGTCGTTCTCCCTGGCCGATTACGGGATCGCCGTGCGGATCCTCGCCCGGCCCCTGGTGAGAGGGCCGAGCCGCCGCGCCCGGAGCTGAGGTGTCGCCGGCGGCGGCTGGGAGAATCGCGGTATGACCACGATCGACTGGGACGCCGCCGCCGACTCCTTCGACGAGGAGCCCGACCACGGGCTCCTCGACCCGGCCGTCCGCAGCGCCTGGGCGCGGCGGATGGAGACCTGGCTGCCCGCCGTCCCCTCCGAGGTGCTCGACCTCGGCTGCGGGACGGGCAGCCTCGCGCTGCTGGCCGCCACCCAGGGGCACCGCGTGACCGCCGTCGACCGCTCACCCCGCATGGCCGGGCAGGCGCGCGCCAAACTCGCCGGGACCGGCACCGAGGTGCTCGTGGGTGACGCCGGCCGGCCCCCCGTCGGCACCCAGCGGTTCGACGTGGTCCTCGCCCGGCACGTGGTGTGGCTGCTGCCCGACCCCGCGGCCGCGCTGCGCCACTGGTTCGGCCTGCTGCGGCCGGGCGGGCGGCTCGTCCTGATCGAGGGGGTGTGGGGTGGCGTCGGGCTCTCCGCCACCCGCCTCACCGCCCTGCTCGCCCCGCACACGGAACGCGTCCACCACGAGCCGCTCTCCGGCGACGCCCGGCTCTGGGGCAGGGAGGTCGACGACGAGCGGTACGCCCTGGTCGCCCGCGCCGAGCCGGTGCGCCGCCACCGGGAGGTCGTCGACGTCCACCTGATCCTCCGCCGGGGCTCCGAGGTGCTGCTCGCCCGGCGCGCGGGCACCGGCTACGGGGACGGGCTGCTCCACGCGCCCTCCGGTCACGTCGAGGACGGCGAGGACGTCCGGGAGGCGGTGATCAGGGAGACGGCCGAGGAGATCGGTGTGCGACTGGAGCCGGAGGAGCTCCGGGCCGCCCTGGTGATGCAGCACCGGGGGCCCGGCGGCGACCCCAGGACGGGCTGGTTCTTCGAGGCGGAGTACGATCCGGCCCGCCCGCCGCGCAACGCCGAACCGGAGAAGTGCTCCGAGCTCGGCTGGTACCCGCTGGACGCGCTCCCCGACGACATGATCGCCTACTGCCGCGCCGGACTCGACGGCTACCGCGCCGGGGAGCGCTTCCTCGTCCACTGGCACGAGGACGGCGACCCGGTCGGGTACGCGGGGGACGGGACCCGGCGGGCCGTCCCGCTCCCGGTGACCGAGGCCACCGCCGGCCGGGTGCACCACATCGAGCTGTGGACACCCGACCTGGCACAGGCGGAGGGGGAGTGGGGCTGGCTGCTCGGCGAGCTGGGCCACGCCCCGTACCAGCGCTGGGCGCACGGCCGCAGCTGGCGGCGCGGCGGGACCTACATCGTGGTCGGGCGGTCACCGGACCAGGCAGCGGGCACCCACGACCGGCTGCGGCCAGGGCTCAACCACCTGGCGTTCCACGTCCGGGACCGGGACACGCTGGACGCGCTGGTGGCACGCGCCCCCGGCCACGGCTGGCGGCTGCTCTTCCCCGACCGGCACCCGTACGCCGGCGGGAGCGGGCACTACGCGGCGTACCTGGAGAACACGGCCGGGTTCGAGGTGGAGCTGGTCGCTCCCTAGGCAGCCCCGGCGGGACCCCGCGGTCCGTCCGGCCCCGCTCCCGGCTCGGTGCGTGCCGCGCCGGCGGGTGGGCGCGGGGCCGCGCGGTGGTCCCGGGTCAGGTCCGCCAGGCCCCCGGCGCGCACCAGCCGTTCGAGGGATTCCAGGGCCTGGACGGCGGCCCGGGCCGCCGCCGGGTCCCGGCCGGCGAGGCCGCTCTCCCGGAACTCGTCCTCGTCCAGCCGGAGCACGGACGAGCCGTCCGCCGGCACCCAGAGGTCGAGGTCCAGGTCCTCCACCACGAGCTCGGTGCCGCGCAGGACGGCGGGCCGGGTGATGTCGCAGTACCAGCCCTTCAGCACCCCGTCGCCGGTGCGGACCTCCTTCACCGCGTACCACCGGTCACGCCAGTAGTGCTCGGTGAGGACGTCACCCGGCTCGAACCGCACGAACCCGAAGTCCCGTGCGCCGGGGGCCGCCCACGGGGCCCGCACGGTGATGCGGGTGCCGTCGTCGTGGACCGGCTCGGCGGGGTAGCGGATCTTGGTACGGCCGTTCTTGACCAGGGTGACCGTCAGGACGGCCCCCCGCTCAGCGGGTGCGGGCACCGCGCACCTCCTGCCGGGGCGTCACCGTGCGCGGTGACACGCCGTGCCCCGGCCATGGACGGGCTTTTGCCGCGGCGGGCCGGAAGTCGTGAACGTTCGCTGTCATGCGGGGGAAGGTACCCGGGCGGATGGTGCGCCCGCCTCCCCGTTTCCGGTGATGGGGGACAATCGGCCGGTGACTCTCCGAATCGCCGTTGACCCGGACTCCGCCACCGCCCCGTACGAGCAACTGCGCACGCAGCTCTCCGAACAGGCCCGCTCCGGCGCGCTGCCCGTCGGCTACCGGCTCCCGACCGTACGCGGGCTCGCCGAGGACCTGGGCCTGGCCGCGAACACCGTCGCCAAGGCATACCGCGCGCTGGAGGCCGACGGGGTGATCGAGACCCGGGGCCGCAACGGCACGTTCGTCGCGGCCGCGGG
>NZ_JBEXWB010000381.1:0-5636 GCF_040629645.1 Streptomyces sp. NPDC005899
AGGGCACCGCTGGCCCCGGGGAGGCCAGCAGGGCCGCCGCCCCGTCGCCGGCCCCCGTCACCCCGGCCAGCGGGGTCCCCACCGCGGCGACCCCGGCGAGCCCGTCGGGGCCCGTGCCGGACTCGCCGCCGCACAGTACGTCCACGCCGACCGAGCGCAGCGGGCCGGCGATCGGCCCGCCCGCCGCTCCGTAGCAGAGGTGCTGTCCGGTGGTGAACACCGTGTCCGCGGCCAGCTCCAGCGGGACGAGCAGACCGGCGATGGCCCCGAAACCGCGCTCCCGGCCGGCGAGCGCGAACGCCGCCGCGAAGACGGCGCCGGCGAGCAGCGCGATCGCCGTCAAGGGCAGCGGGACCCGGGAGAGCAGCACGTGGGACGCCGAGGAGAGCGTGACGACGAGGGCGGTGAACACCGCCGCGCGTACCGCCCTGATCTGCGTCCCTGATACGTCCATCGCCGGAGAGTGTGCCATGGCTTCCTGTAGATCGGCCCCGGAGACCGGGCGCCGCCGGTTACAGGCCTGGGATGCGGCCGTTGCGGAAGAGGTCCACGAAGATCTGGTGGTCCGCGCGGGCCCGGGCCCCGTACTCGTGCGCGAAGTCGGTCAGCAGCTCCGCGAACCCCTCCTCGTCCGCCGCGATCGCCGCGTCGATGGCGCGTTCCGTGGAGAAGGGCACCAGGGAGTGCCCGCTCTCGTCGTCGGCGGCCGAGTGCATCGTCGCCGTCGCCCGGCCCAGGTCGGCCACGACCGCCGCGATCTCCGCCGGCTCGTCGATGTCGGACCAGTCGAGGTCCACCGCGTACGGGGAGACCTCCGCGACCAGCTGGCCCGCGCCGTTCAGCTCCGTCCAGCCGAGCCACGGGTCGGCGTGCGCCTGCAATGCGCGCTGGGAGATCACCGTGCGGTGGCCCTCGTGCTGGAAGTAGTCCCGGACGGCCGCGTCGGTGACGTGGCGGGACACGGCGGGGGTCTGGGCCTGCTTGAGGTAGATCACCACGTCGTTCTCCAGGGCGTCGCTGTTGCCCTCCAGGAGGATGTTGTACGAGGGCAGGCCCGCCGAGCCGATCCCGATCCCGCGGCGGCCGACGACGTCCTTCACGCGGTAGGAGTCGGGCCGGGTCAGGCTCGACTCCGGCAGCGTCTCCAGGTAGCCGTCGAAGGCGGCGAGCACCTTGTAGCGCGTCGCGGCGTCCAGGTCGATCGCACCGCCGCCGGCGGCGAACCTGCGCTCGAAGTCCCGGATCTCCGTCATGGAGTCCAGCAGCCCGAACCGGGTCAGCGACCGGGCGACGCGCAGCACGCCGAGCAGCGGGCCCTCGGCCGTGTCCAGGGTGAAGGGCGGCACCTCGTCGTTCTTCGCGCCCGTCGCGAGCGCGTGGATGCGCTCCCGGTACGCGGCGGCGTAGACCCCGACCAGCTCGGTGATCTGGTCGTCGCTCAGCGCCTTGGCGTAGCCGATCAGGGCCAGGGAGGCCGCGAAGCGCTTCAGGTCCCAGGTGAAGGGGCCGACGTAGGCCTCGTCGAAGTCGTTGACGTTGAAGACGAGGCGGCCGTTGGCGTCCATGTACGTGCCGAAGTTCTCGGCGTGCAGGTCGCCGTGGATCCAGACCCGGCTCGTGCGCTCGTCCAGGTACGGGCCGCCGCGCTGCTCCCGCTCCAGATCGGCGTAGAACAGCCCGGCGGAGCCGCGGTAGAAGGCGAACGCGGAGCCCGCCATCTTGCGGAACTTGACCCGGAAGGCCGCGGGATCGGCGGCCAGGAGCTCTCCGAAGGCGGTGTCGAAAACGGCGAGAATCTGCTCCCCGCGCTCCTGCGCGCGGGTCTGCGTGTCCGACATCGCTGGGTGCCTCCTGCTACATGGCGTTCATGACAAATGGGACGGGCGTCCCAGAGCTTCCAACGCGCGACCGTACCCCGGAGTGCCCGCCGCCGGTGACCTCCACGACGTAGACTTCGGCGCTGTCCCCCAGGATCCTTCCCCGTGGACCGGACCCGCGATCCCGCCCGGCCCGTGCGAGGGATCCCTGCCGCCCCCCGCACGTTCCCCGGAGGCACAGCGCCGTGAGCAAGCCGCCTTTCACGCACCTGCACGTCCACACCCAGTACTCCCTGCTGGACGGTGCCGCGCGGCTGAAGGACATGTTCGAGGCGTGCAACGAGATGGGCATGTCGCACATCGCGATGACCGACCACGGCAACCTCCACGGGGCGTACGACTTCTTCCACTCGGCCACGAAGGCCGGGGTCACGCCGATCATCGGGATCGAGGCCTACGTCGCCCCCGAGTCGCGCAAGCACAAGCGCAAGATCCAGTGGGGGCAGCCGCACCAGAAGCGGGACGACGTCTCGGGTTCCGGCGGATACACCCACAAGACGATCTGGGCGGCGAACAGCACCGGTCTGCACAACCTCTTCCGGCTCTCCTCGGACGCGTACGCCGAGGGCTGGCTCCAGAAGTGGCCGCGCATGGACAAGGAGACCATCTCCCAGTGGTCCGAGGGCCTCATCGCGTCCACGGGGTGCCCCTCCGGCGAGGTGCAGACCCGGCTGCGGCTCGGGCAGTTCGACGAGGCGGTCAAGGCGGCCTCCGACTACAAGGACATCTTCGGTGAGGGCCGGTACTTCCTGGAGCTCATGGACCACGGCATCGAGATCGAGCGCCGGGTCCGCGACGGGCTGCTGGAGATCGGCCGGAAGCTGGGCATCCCGCCGCTGGTGACGAACGACTCGCACTACACCCACGCCCACGAGGCGACGGCCCACGACGCCCTGCTCTGCATCCAGACCGGCAAGAACCTCTCCGATCCCGACCGCTTCCGCTTCGACGGCACCGGCTACTACCTCAAGACGACGGACGAGATGTACGGCGTCGACTCCTCGGACGCCTGGCAGGAGGGCTGCGCCAACACGCTCCTGGTCGCCGAGCAGATCGACACCACCGGCATGTTCGAGAAGCGCGACCTGATGCCGAAGTTCGAGATCCCGGAGGGCTACACCGAGATCACCTGGTTCCAGGAGGAGGTCCGGGCCGGGATGGCCCGCCGCTACCCGGGCGGTGTCCCCGAGGACCGGCAGAAGCAGGCCGAGTACGAGATGGACATCATCATCCAGATGGGGTTCCCGGGGTACTTCCTCGTCGTCGCCGACTTCATCATGTGGGCCAAGAACAACGGCATCGCGGTCGGCCCGGGCCGAGGCTCGGCCGCCGGCTCGATCGTCGCGTACGCCATGGGCATCACCGACCTCGACCCGATCACCCACGGGCTGATCTTCGAGCGCTTCCTCAACCCCGAGCGCGTCTCCATGCCCGACGTCGACATCGACTTCGACGAGCGCAGGCGCGTCGAGGTGATCAGGTACGTGACCGAGAAGTACGGCGCCGACAAGGTCGCCATGATCGGCACCTACGGCAAGATCAAGGCCAAGAACGCGATCAAGGACTCGGCGCGCGTCCTCGGCTACCCGTACGCGATGGGCGACCGCCTCACCAAGGCCATGCCCGCCGACGTCCTCGGCAAGGGCATCGACCTCAGCGGCATCACCGACCCGAAGCACCCGCGCTACAGCGAGGCGGGCGAGATCCGGGGGATGTACGAGAACGAGCCCGACGTCAGGAAGGTCATCGACACCGCGAAGGGCGTCGAGGGCCTGGTCCGGCAGATGGGCGTGCACGCGGCCGGCGTGATCATGTCCAGCGAGCCGATCGTCGACCACGCGCCGGTCTGGGTGAGGCACACCGACGGCGTCACCATCACGCAGTGGGACTACCCGCAGTGCGAGTCGCTCGGCCTGCTCAAGATGGACTTCCTGGGCCTGCGCAACCTGACGATCATGGACGACGCCATCAAGATGGTGAAGGCCAACAAGGGCGTCGACCTGGAGATGCTCGCCCTGCCCCTGGACGACCCCAAGACCTACGAGCTGCTCTGCCGCGGTGACACGCTCGGGGTGTTCCAGTTCGACGGCGGGCCGATGCGCTCGCTGCTGCGCCAGATGCAGCCCGACAACTTCGAGGACATCTCCGCCGTCTCGGCCCTCTACCGGCCGGGCCCCATGGGCATGAACTCGCACACGAACTACGCCGAGCGCAAGAACGGGCGCCAGGAGATCACCCCGATCCACCCGGAGCTGGAGGAGCCGCTCAAGGAGGTCCTCGGGCTCACCTACGGCCTGATCGTGTACCAGGAGCAGGTGCAGAAGGCCGCCCAGATCGTCGCCGGCTACTCGCTCGGCGAGGCCGACATCCTGCGCCGCGTGATGGGCAAGAAGAAGGCCGACGAGCTGGCGAAGAACTTCGTCCTCTTCGAGGCCGGTGCCAAGAAGAACGGCTTCTCCGACGCCGCGATCAAGGCGCTGTGGGACGTCCTGGTGCCCTTCGCCGGATACGCGTTCAACAAGGCCCACTCCTCCGCGTACGGCCTGGTCACCTACTGGACCGCCTACCTCAAGGCCAACTACCCGGCCGAGTACATGGCGGCGCTGCTGACGTCGGTCAAGGACGACAAGGACAAGTCGGCGGTCTACCTCAACGAGTGCCGCCGCATGGGCATCAAGGTGCTCCCGCCGAACGTCAACGAGTCCGAGTCCAACTTCGCCGCCCAGGGCGACGACGTGATCCTCTTCGGCCTCACCGCCGTCCGCAACGTCGGGCAGAACGTCGTCGACTCGATCATCCGGTCCCGCAAGGCCAAGGGGAAGTACTCCTCCTTCCCCGACTTCCTCGACAAGGTCGAGGCGGTCGTCTGCAACAAGCGCACCGTCGAATCGCTCATCAAGGCCGGCGCCTTCGACGAGATGGGCCACACCCGCAAGGGCCTCGTCGCCCACCACGAACCGATGATCGACAACGTGGTGCAGGTCAAGCGCAAGGAGGCCGAGGGACAGTTCGACCTCTTCGGCGGGATGGGCGAGGAGGAGAGCGACGAGCCGGGCTTCGGGCTGGACGTCGAGTTCTCCGACGTCGAGTGGGAGAAGTCCTACCTGCTCGCCCAGGAGCGGGAGATGCTCGGCCTGTACGTCTCCGACCACCCGCTCTTCGGCCTGGAGCACGTGCTGTCCGACAAGTCCGACGCGGCCATCTCCCAGCTCACCGGCGGCGAGCACGCGGACGGGGCCATCGTCACCGTCGGCGGCATCATCTCCGGCCTCCAGCGCAAGATGACCAAGCAGGGCAACGCCTGGGCCATCGCCACCGTCGAGGACCTCGCCGGATCGATCGAGTGCATGTTCTTCCCGGCGACCTACCAGCTCGTCTCCACCCAGCTCGTCGAGGACACCGTCGTCTTCGTCAGGGGCCGCCTCGACAAGCGGGAGGACATCCCCCGCCTGGTCGCCATGGAGATGCAGGTCCCCGACATCTCCTCGGCCGGCGCCAACGCCCCCGTCGTCCTCACCATCCCCACGGTCAAGATCACGCCGCCCATGGTCAGCAGGCTCGGCGAGGTCCTCAGCAGCCACCGGGGCGACACCGAGGTGCGGATCAGGCTCCAGGGGCCGCGCAAGACCACCGTGCTCCGCCTCGACCGGCACCGGGTCAAGCCGGACCCGGCCCTCTTCGGCGACCTGAAGGTACTGCTCGGCCCGTCCTGCCTGGCCGGCTGACACCCGCACCCGGAACAGCGAGAGGGGCGCCCCG
>NZ_JBEXWB010000382.1:0-5624 GCF_040629645.1 Streptomyces sp. NPDC005899
CCCAGTGCGCCCCCGAGACCCCCGGCGGCGAGCGGGCCGGCCGGTGCGCCGTCGGTGCGCCGGGCGTGGACCACCGTCCACAGGCCCTCCTCGCCGCCCAGGAGCGGCGCCACCTCCTGCGGGCGGGCGCCCAGCAGCAGGCGTACGAGCGCCGCCGAGCGGTCCGCCGCGCCGGCCCCCTGGTGCGGGGCCGTCAGGAGGGAGAGCAGGACGACGGCGATCCCCGTCACCGTGTGGTCCCCGGGATCGCGGCGGGGGGTGGCCAGCACCAGGACCAGGCCCTGCGCGCCGCCGAGCGGATACGCGGACAGACGGGTGCCGTCCAGGGTGTCCGTCGCCGAGGCCGGGCTCTGCTTGCGGACCGCCGCCGGGGCGCCCACCGGCCCCGTACCGGGCACCGCCCCCGTGCCGGGGGCCGCCGCGGGGGTGCCGGGGGCGGAGGCGGCAGGGGCGGACGCGGCGGTGGAGGCCGCAGGGGCCACCACGCCGGCCAGCCGGACCAGTGCGGCCCGTACGTCCGGTGCCACGGGTCCGCCCGCCGTGTGGACCTCCTCGCCCGCCGACGTCAGCAGCGCCGCCCGGCCGCCCAGGTGCGCGGCCAACTGGTGCAGAACCGCCGGCACCGGGCCGGGGCGTGCCGCGGCGGTCGCCAGGGCCTGCTGCGCCCGGGCCGCCCGGCGCAGCTCCCGGTGGCGGGCCTCCGCCATGAGCCGCCACACCGCACGGGCGACAGCTGTGAAGGGGGTGGTGGGTGGTACCTCCAGCAGCGGCAGACCGTGCCGGTCGCAGGCCTCGACCAGCGCGCCGGGCACCGTGTCGTGCACCGGCGCCACCCCGAACCCGAGCGCCGCCGCCCCCGCCTCCACCAGCCGGGCCACATAGGTGTCCGCGTGGGCGTCCGCGTCCGCGAGGAGCACCCCGGCGCTCAGCAGCAGCTCACCCCCCAGCAGGTACGGATACGGGTCGGCCATCTCCGAGGTGTGCACCCACAGCAGGTCCGCCCGGTCCGGTCCGGCGATCCGGCGCAGCCCCAGATCCTTCCGTGCCAGCAGTTCGGCCAGGGCTACGGGTGGCGTCGGGGGCCCGGTGGGGAGGTCCGGCATGGATGGTCCATCCATCGATACGGGTGAGAATGGATGAAACGTACACTTCAGGGTCGGCTTCCGGCCACCTACCGTCTTCATCACGCACGACCCGTGCGCCGGGACGAGACGGAGGAAGCCCATGGCTGTCGACTACGCGGTGATCGTCGTCTATCTGGCCGGCATGCTCGCCATGGGCTGGTGGGGCATGCGCCGGGCCAAGTCCAAGAGCGAGTTCCTGGTGGCCGGCCGGCGGCTCGGTCCCTGGATGTACTCCGGCACGATGGCCGCGATCGTCCTCGGCGGTGCCTCGACGATCGGCGGCGTCGGCCTCGGCTACCAGTACGGCCTGTCCGGCGCCTGGATGGTCTTCACGATCGGCCTGGGCCTGCTGGCCCTGTCCGTGTTCTTCTCGGCCCGCATCGCGCGGCTGAGGGTCTACACCGTCTCGGAGATGCTCGACCTGCGCTACGGCGGCCGGGCCGGGGTCATCTCCGGTGTCGTCATGTGGGCGTACACGCTGATGCTGGCGGTCACCTCGACCATCGCCTACGCCACCATCTTCGATGTCCTGTTCGACGTGGACCGGACCGTGGCGATCATCCTGGGCGGCACCGTCGTCGTCGCCTACTCGACGCTCGGCGGCATGTGGTCGATCACGCTGACGGACATGGTGCAGTTCGTCGTCAAGACGATCGGCGTCCTGCTCCTCCTCCTGCCGATCGCCGTCGTCAAGGCCGGCGGTTTCGGTGGGATGAGGGCGAAGCTGCCGACGGAGTACTTCGACCCGCTGGGCATCGGCGGCGAGACGATCTTCACGTACGTCCTGATCTACACCTTCGGCATGCTGATCGGCCAGGACATCTGGCAGCGCGTGTTCACCGCCCGCAGCGACCGCACGGCACGCTGGGGCGGAACCGTCGCCGGCACGTACTGCCTCGTGTACGCGGTGGCCGGGGCCGTCATCGGCACGGCGGCCAAGGTGATGTACCCGAAGCTGCCCAGCGCGGACGCGGCCTTCGCGACGATCGTGAAGGACGAACTCCCCGTCGGTGTCCGGGGCCTGGTCCTGGCCGCCGCGCTCGCCGCGGTGATGTCCACCTCCTCCGGGGCGCTGATCGCCTGCGCGACCGTGGCCAACAACGACATCTGGTCGCGGCTGCGGGGCCCGGCCGCCGGGAGCGGCGGCGCCGAGCGTGACGAGGTGAAGGGCAACCGCGCCTTCATCCTCGTCATGGGCGTCGCCGTCATCGCCATCGCCATCGCGCTGAACAACGTCGTCGAGGCGCTGACCGTCGCCTACAACCTGCTCGTCGCCGGGCTGCTCGTGCCGATCCTGGGCGGCCTGCTGTGGCGCCGGGGCACCGCGGCGGGGGCGCTGGCCGCCGTGGCGGCCGGGGGCGTCGCCGTCGTCGGTCTCATGGCCGGCTACGGGATCCTGGCCAACGAGCCCGTGTACTACGGGCTGCTCGCCTCACTCGCGGTGTACGTGGTCGTCTCGCTGGCCACCAGGCCCACGGACGCCGGCGTGCTGGCGGCCTGGCGCGAACGGCTGGCCGGCCGGGGCGTGGACCCCGGGACGGCACCGGACACGGAGCCGGTCACCGTCTGACCGCCTCACGAAGCCGTCCGGGCGCGGGCGGACACCGACCCCGGTCACCCCGCACCCCGCACACTTGATTACCGTACGAACGCCCACAAAGCGTGCAGCATCCTCGCAGAGGCCGGACGAGCAGAGCCCGCAACCGAACGGGCGAAGTCCGACGAGCAGAGAACGACGAAAGGCATCAGCCCATGAGCAGCACCGACTCGCCGCGCGGTCCCGTCGACTCCTCCCGCGTCCCGCGGTACGCCGGACCCGCCACGTTCGCCCGGCTGCCCCGGCTCGACGAGGTGGGGAGCGCCGACGTCGCCGTCGTCGGGGTGCCCTTCGACAGCGGGGTCTCCTACCGCCCCGGCGCACGCTTCGGCGGTAACGCCATCCGGGAGGCCTCCCGCCTCCTGCGCCCCTACAACCCCGCGCAGGACGCCTCACCCTTCGCCCTCGCCCAGGTCGCCGACGCAGGGGACATCACGGCCAACCCGTTCGACATCAACGAGGCCGTCGAGACCGTCGAGGCCGCGGCCGACGGCCTCCTGGCGACCGGCGCCCGGCTCATGACGCTCGGCGGCGACCACACCATCGCACTGCCCCTGCTGCGCTCCGTCGCCAAGAAGCACGGCCCCGTCGCCCTGCTCCACTTCGACGCCCACCTCGACACCTGGGACACCTACTTCGGTGCCGAGTACACCCACGGCACCCCGTTCCGCCGGGCCGTCGAGGAGGGCATCCTCGACACCGAGGCGCTCTCCCACGTCGGTACGCGCGGACCGCTCTACGGCAAGCAGGACCTCACCGACGACGCCAAGATGGGCTTCGGCATCGTCACGTCGGCCGACGTCATGCGGCGCGGCGTCGACGAGATCGCCGACCAGCTCCGGCAGCGCATCGGCGACCGGCCGCTCTACATCTCCATCGACATCGACGTGCTGGACCCGGCGCACGCCCCCGGTACCGGCACCCCGGAGGCCGGCGGACTCACCTCCCGCGAGCTCCTGGAGATCCTGCGCGGCCTCTCCTCCTGCCACCTGGTCTCCGCCGACCTCGTCGAGGTCGCCCCGGCGTACGATCACGCGGAGATCACCTCCGTCGCCGCCTCCCACACGGCGTACGAGCTGACGACGATCATGTCCCGCCAGATCGCGGAGGGCCGTACCCCGTGACCCACGACCACGACGACCGGCCGCGGCTCACCCCCGCCCAGGCCGAGGCCGCCCTGAACCCTGCGCCCGGGCGCAACGGCGGCGACCTCGTGGTCGAGACCCTCCAGGGCCTCGGCGCCACCACCGTGTTCGGACTGCCGGGCCAGCACGCGCTCGGCATGTTCGACGCGCTGCGCCGCTCCTCCCTCACGTACGTCGGGCTGCGCGTCGAGAACAACGCGGCCTTCGCCGCCGACGCCTACGGCCGGATCACGGGGGAGGTGGCCCCGCTGCTGCTCTCCACCGGGCCGGGGGCCCTGACCTCCCTGGCCGCGCTCCAGGAGGCGGCGGCCGCGTCGGCGCCCGTGCTGGCGGTGTCGAGCCAGATCCCGACCGCCGGGCTCGGCGGCGGGCGGCACGGCTACCTGCACGAGCTCCGCGACCAGCAGGCGTCCTTCCGGGGTGTCGTGAAGTCCGTCCACACCGTGCGCACGGCGTCGCAGATCCCGTCCGCGATCGCCGCCGCCTGGGAGTCCGCGCTCACCGCCCCGCACGGGCCGGTGTGGGTGGAGATCCCGCAGGACGTGCTCCTCGCCGAGACGGTCCTGCCGGTGGTCAGCGCGCTGGACGCCACCCCGCGCGAGGTGTACCCGCGGCCGGAACTGACCCTCGCGGCGGCGCACCTGCTGTCGAACGCGGAGCGCCCGGCGATCATCGCGGGCGGCGGAGTCGTACGGTCCGACGCGTCCGGCAAGCTGCGCGCGCTCGCGGAGAAGATCGACGCCCCCGTCGTCACCACCTTCGGCGGCAAGGGCGCCTTCCCCTGGGAGCACCCGCTGTCCCTCCAGTCCTGGCTGGAGGACCGCCACACCACGGACTTCCTGGAGTCCGCCGACGTGCTGCTCGTCGTCGGCTCCGGACTCGGTGAGCTGTCGTCGAACTACCACACGTTCAGTCCGCGCGGCCGGGTCATCCAGATCGAGGCCGACGCCGGGAAGCTGGAGTCCAACCATCCCGCGCTCGGCATCCACTCCGACGCCCGCGAGGCGCTCGCCGACCTCCTGGACGCGGTGGAGCGCCGCGAGGACGCCGCCGCCGCCACCCGTGTCCGCACGGTCCTGGAGCGGGTGCGCGCACGGATCGCCGCCCAGGACCTCACCCTGGAGCAGCGGGTGCTCGCCTCGGTCCGCGAGGCCCTGCCCGACACCTCGCCCAGCTTCTGGGACATGACGATCCTCGCCTACTGGGCCTGGTCCGCCTTCGACGCCCGGCACCCCAACACGATGCACTCCGCCCAGGGCGCCGGGGGACTCGGCTACGGCTTCCCCGCGGCGATCGGCGCCGCCGCCGCCGATCCCACGAGGCCGGTGCTGGCGGTCTCGGGTGACGGCGGCGCGATGTACTCGATCGCCGAGCTCGCCACCGCGCGCCAGTACGACCTGCCCGTCACCTGGCTGATCGTGGACGACGGCGGCTACGGCATCCTGCGCGAGTACATGACGGGCGCCTTCGGCCAGGCCACGGCGACGGAGCTGTCCCGTCCCGACTTCGTCGCCCTCGCGGAGTCCTTCGGGGTCCCCGCGCTCCGGACGTCGCCGGAGTCCCTGACCGCCGACCTGGCCGGGGCGCTGGCGAGCCCGGGGCCCTCGGTCGTGGTCCTGCCGGTCCTGCTGAGGATGTTCGCACCGACGCATCTGTGACACGGCCGGGGGGAGCGGCCGCGAGCCGGCGGCGGGCGCACCCGCGACCCGGGCGGCGGGTGCGGCCTCCGCCTGTGGTGCCGGTCACCCGCGACCGGCC
>NZ_JBEXWB010000383.1:0-5578 GCF_040629645.1 Streptomyces sp. NPDC005899
ACGGCCGGGCCCCGCTCACGCCGGGGCGGGTGTGCCACCGCCGGCCCGTCCGGCCGTCAGCCGCCCAGCCTCACCGCCAGGTCCGCCGCGTCCGTCGTCGGGGCGTCGCACACGAAACGGCGGCAGACGTACGCGGTGGGCTCCCCGCCCACCAGCGGCCGGTGCGCCAGCAGCGGGAACTCGGCAGCCGCCTCCGGGCCCTCTCCGGCCGCGACGACGGCGCCCGGAGCCCGGCCCAGCAGCGCCGTGCGGTGCAGCTCCCCGGCGACCGGACCCGCCACGGCCACCTCGCGCGGACCGTCCAGCAGCGCCTCCGCGACGGCCAGCCCCCAGCCGGTGAAGCGGGGCGCCTTCGGACCGAGCGCGCCGACGATCGCGAGAGCTCCCTCGGCGGCCGTGCGGTGTGCCTCGGAGCCGGTGTGCGCCGCGTACGAGAGCAGGGCGCCCGCGGCGGCGGTCCAGCCGGCCGGGGTGGCGCTGTCCGTGGGGTCCTGGGGGCGCCGGATCAGCTGCTCCGCGTCGTCGGCGGTGTCGTAGAGCTGGCCGTTGGCGCCGGTGAAGCGCTCCAGCACGATGTCCAGCAGGAAGCCGGCGAACTCGAGCCAGGCCCCCTCACCGGTGACCGAGGCGAGCGCGAGGAAGCCCTCGGCGACGTCGCCGTAGTCCTCCAGGACCCCGGAGTTGTCCCCCGCACGGCCGTCCTTGGACGTACGGCACAGCCGGGCGGTGTCGCCCATGTGCACGCGCACCAGCAGGTCGGCCGCCTCGGTGGCCCGCTCCACGAGATCCGGACGGTCGAAGTACGCCCCGGTCTCGGCGAGTGCGGCGATCGCCAGCCCGTTCCACGCGGCGACGATCTTGTCGTCCCGCTCCGGGCGCGCCCGCCGCTCCCGCGCCGCGAACAGCCGGGCCCGCACGTCGGCGGCCCGGGCGGCGTCGGCGTCCCCCTCACCGGGGGTCCGGGCGAGCCTGAGGACGGAGGAGCCCTCCTCGAAGGTGCCCTCCTCGGTGACCCCGAAGTACCCGGCCGCGAAGTCAGCGTCCTCCTCGCCCAGCACCTCACGCAGCTGCGCCGGCGTCCAGACGTAGAAGGCCCCCTCCACGTGCCGCCCCCGCGCGTCCTCGCTGTCGGCGTCCAGCGCGGAGGCGAAGCCGCCCTCGGCGGTCCGCAGCTCGCGCACCATGAAGTCGGCCGTCTCCAGGGCCACCCGGCGGGCCAGGTCCGAGCCGGTGGCCCGCCACAGATGGGCGTACACGCGGCACAGCAGCGCGTTGTCGTAGAGCATCTTCTCGAAGTGCGGCACGACCCACTCCCGGTCGACCGAGTAGCGGGCGAACCCGCCGCCGAGCTGGTCGTAGATCCCCCCGCGTGCCATGGCCGCACAGGTCCCGGCGGCCATCTCCAGCGCGCCGTCGGCTCCCGTACGGGCGTGGTGGCGCAGCAGGAACTCGATCACCATGGACGGCGGGAACTTGGGCGCGCCGCCGTAACCGCCGTGCCTCTCGTCGTACTCCCTGGTCAGCCGCAGCAGCGCCTGCGCCAGCTCCGGCTCGCCGGGCAGACCCGCCCCGCCGTGGGCGAGCGAGCGGCCCGCGAGATCGCGGACGATGCGCCCGGCGACCTCCGCGACCTCCTCCCGCCGGTCCGTCCACGCGGCCACCACTCCTTCGAGGACCTGGAGGAAGGAGGGCATGCCGTGGCGCGGCTCGGGCGGGAAGTAGGTACCGAAGTAGAACGGTTCGGCGTCGGCCGTCAGGAAGACCGTCATCGGCCAGCCGCCCTGGCCGGTCGCGGCCTGCACGGCCTCCATGTACACGGCGTCGACGTCGGGCCGCTCCTCGCGGTCCACCTTCACCGGCACGAAGTGCGCGTTGAGGTAGTCGGCGACGGCCGCGTCCTCGAACGACTCGTGGGCCATCACATGGCACCAGTGGCAGCTGGCGTAGCCCACGCTGAGCAGCACGGGGACGCCTCGGCGGCGCGCCTCCTCGAACGCCTCGGGCGACCACGGCCACCAGTCCACGGGGTTGCCGGCGTGCTGGAGGAGGTAGGGGGAGGTGGTCTGAGCAAGTCGGTTGGCCATACCCCCAATCCTCGCGCACCGGGCTCCCCGGCCGGTCGATCGCCTCGCTCTCTCGCCATGGCGCGCCGGACGCAGGACACTGGGACGGCCATGACGGCCGGCCGGACCGGCTTCGCGGGGACCTAGGGGGACGCATGCGGGACAGCCATCGGGCGGAAGCCGAACGGCTGTTGGTACGGGCCGTGGAGGAGGAGGCACGACGGACCGGCGGACGGACGGATGCGGCCGCGCTGCTGGCGCGTGCGCGCGCCGCGCTGGACACCATGGCGGTGGGCGCGGCCGAGGAGTACGCCGCGTACGTCCAGGCGCTCGACGCGGCGGGCGCGGGGCAGCAGCCGCTGTCCGCGCGGTTCAGCCGCGCGGTGCTGGGAACGCCGCTGCTGGTGACGGGCGTCGCGGCGGTCGCCGCCTTCGGCGCGGACCTCGCGCTCGGCACGGCCTCGGGTCTGGCCCTCGGGGCCGGGGCGGTCGTCGCCGTGGCGGGGACGACGGCGACGGTGGCCCGGGTGACCGCCTCGCACTGGCCGGCCGCCCACCGCAGGGCGGGCGCCCTGAACCAGCCCGGCGGCCACGAACAGCTGAGGCTCGCGTGGCTGACGGCACTGGAGGTACGGGGCATCCGGCCGTTCCTCGACCAGCAGCGGGTGCTGACCGCCGCGTCGCGGCCGGTGAAGAAGGCCACCGCATCCGTGGTGGCGCAGCTGCGCGGCGGGGACCGCAGCGCAGCCGCCCGCACCCGCGCGCTCCTCGAACAGTCCTTCGGTCATCTTCCTGCCGCCGAAGGCCCGTTCACCGGGCGGAAGACCGAACTGGCCCGGATCGCCCGGTGGGTGCACGCCGCCCGCGCGGCCACCGAGACCAGGCCGACCGTCGTCGTCCTGCACGGTGCGCCCGGCTCCGGCCGCACCACCCTGGCCGTACGGGCGGCGCACGCGCTCAAGGACCAGTTCCGCGGGGCGTGCGTCGTCGATCTGCGGGGTGACGTGGCCGGGGAGGCCCCCCTGCCGACCCGGGACGCCCTGCTGCACCTGCTCAACCGGCTCGGCGCGCCCCGCGACCAGCTGCTCTTCCGGGACGGGGCCGCCCCCGACCGCGCGGAACCGGGGGCCCGGGGGAAGCCTCCCGGCGACCAGCAGGTGCGGCGCCTGAGCGAGCTGTACCACCAGCACCTGACGGGCACGCCCGTCACGGTCGTCCTGGACGACGCCACCGACGCCGGCCAGGTCCGCACGCTCATCCCGGAACGCTCGGACAGCCTGGTCCTCGTCACGGCACGCGAGCCGCTCGCCCTGCCCGACGACACCCCGGCCCGGGTGTACCACCTGGCGGTGGGCGGTCTGGACGCGGCGGCCGCCGAGGAGCTCCTGCGCGAGTCCGCCCAGGAGCCCGAGGGCGGCCCGTACGACCACCCGTCCACCGACACGGTCGTCGAGCTGTGCGGCGGGCTGCCGCTCGCCCTGCGGGTCGCCGGTTCCTCCCTCGGCGCGCGCACCCGCGCCGAGCTCGCCGCCTCGCTCGGCGCGTACGGCCCCGTCGCACCCGTGGACCGGGCCCTCTGGCTGCGCTACACCGACCAGTCCGAGCAGGCCCGGCGGTTGCTGCGGCGCCTGGCCCTGGCGGGGCGCGCCAGCCTCGGGGCCGCTGCCGCCGCGTCGCTGCTGTCCACCGACGAGGAGCAGGCCGGGCGGCTGCTGGACGCCCTCTGCCGGTCGGGGCTCCTGACCCACGTGCGGGGCGCGCGCTACCGGCTGCACGACCTGGTACGGGCCTTCGCCCTGGCCAGGCTGCTCGACGAGGAGCCGGCGGCGGAGCGCACCGCCGCCCAGGAGCGCCTCGTCCAGAACTACGCGGAACTGGCCGACGCCGTGATCCGCATGGTCGACGGGAAGATGTCCACCCGGGCCGGGCGGTTCGGCTCGCACGGCTTCAGCTCCCTGGACGCGGCACTGCGCTGGCTGGACGACGAGTCGAGCTTCATCACCTCGGCACTGCGCCACGCCGAGGGAGTCGACCAGGGGGCGGTGCTCCACCTGCTGGGCGCCCTGTGCGACTACTGCCTGCTGCGCGGGGACCTCTACCGGCTCGGCGAGATCAGCGAGCTCACCCGGGCCGTCGACAAGGGCCTCCTGGACCGGTCGGTCCAGTGGCGCACGGGCATCGCGGCCCGGCAGCTCGGTGAGCTGGACAAGGCGCGCACGACGCTGTCGTCCGTCGTCGGCCTGTACCGCGAGGCGCAGAACGACCCGGGTGCCGCGCTGGCCCTGTGCTCGCTCGGCATCACACTGCACCACCAGGGCAATCTGACCGAGGCCTCGGCACGTCTGCGCGAGGCCCTCGCCCTCCAGGCGTCCGACGAGCAGGCGGAGGACCGGGCCTGGTCCCTGCACGCCCTGGCCGCCGTGGAGCGCGACCGGGCGAACCTCGCCGAGGCCCTGACCCTGCTCGACACCGCGCTCGCCCTGCACCGCGAGGGCGAGTCACTGCACGGCGAGGCCTGGTCGCACTTCCAGCTCGGGCAGGTCTGCCTGCGGATGGGCGAGGTGGCACGGGCCGAGGAGGAGCTGGCCACCGCCCTGGATCTCTACGGCCGGACGCAGGACGAGCGCGGCGAGGCCTGGGCCCTGACCCAGCTGGCCCGCGCCCGGCTGATGGACGCGGAGGGCAGCCCGGCCGCCGCCGTGGAGCAGCTGCGCGGCGCCCTGGCCCGCCACCGGGCCAACGAGGACGCGCGGGGCGAGGCGTGGACCCGGTACTACCTGGGGCAGGCGCTGGAGGAGGACGGCGACACCGACCAGGCCGTACGGGAGCTGGAGCGGGCCCGCACGATGTTCTCCCGGATGCGGGACGTGTACGGGCTGGCCTGTGCCCGCCACCACTCGGGCCGCGTCACCCGCGACCAGCGGGCCGCGCAGACGGGCAACCTCCGCAACTCGGGCTTCGCCCGCCAGCTCCTGGTCGACGCCCGGGCCGACTTCCGGCGGATCGGGGTGGCGCACGGCGAGGCGTGGACCTGCCTCGAGCTGGCCCTGATCGACGGCGGTAACAATCGCACGGCGCAGGCGCTGGCGCTGTGCGACGAGGCGATCGGCCTGTTCGCCTCGTACGGGGACGTCCGGGGCGGGGACTGGGCGGCGTTCCTGCGGTGCACGCTGCTCCCGTACGCCTCGCCGGGGGGCAGCGAGGTGGGCACGGCGGTGGCGCAGCAGGAGCTCGCGGACCTGCTGTCCGCCTCCCACCCCCTGCGGGACGGCAAGCTGGAGGACTGCGCGGAGGCCTTCCGGACGGTCCTCGGCCGGGGTGTCGACCTGGACGGCGGCTGGCAGGCCTGGCGCCTCGGCCTGACCCCGCCCCGGCACGCCCGCGAGGTGATGGGCGTGGCGGTGGGCGTACGGCCCTGAGACCCCGGCCACGCAGTCGTCCTCGCGGGCGTGTTCGGCCGGCGAGTGCGAGATCCCGGTGGGGTTCCGTACGAACAGCATGGCGGTCGGCACGGA
>NZ_JBEXWB010000384.1:0-5567 GCF_040629645.1 Streptomyces sp. NPDC005899
CCGGCGGGGTGGCCCGCCGTCGGTCGGCGTGCCACCCGGCCACACCGGGGACACGGGGCCCGCGGGCCCTCCCACCGGGCCGGGCCGGCCGGTTCGGGAGGGAGGGAAGGTGAGGAGTCAGGTCCGGGCGGGCCCGAGTACGTCCTCCAGCTCCTGGAGCAGCCTGCGCTTGGGGCGGGCCCCCACCATGGACTTCACCGGTTCGCCGTCCCGGAAGACCATCAGCGTCGGCATCGAGAGGACGGCGTAGCGCCCGGGGACGCCCGGGTTGCGGTCCACGTCGATCTGGACGACCTTGAGGCGGCCGGCCTCCTCGGCGGCGATCGCGCCGAGCACGGGCGCGAGCTGGCGGCACGGGCCGCACCAGTCCGCCGTGAACTCGACCAGGACGGGCAGTCCCCCCTCCAGGACCTCGTCGTCGAACGTCGCGTCGGTCGCCTCGGCGACACCTTCCACGTGGATCATCTGCCGTCCTCCCAGTCGAGTGCACATCGTGGTTCGGGGCCGCCCGGCACCTCGGCCGACGCCTCCAGTTCGGCGCGGGCCAGCTGGGCGGCGACCTCCGTACGGACCGCCCGCAGCTGGTCGACGAGCCGGTCGAGCTCGCCCAGCTTGCGCCGGTACACCGCCAGCGAGGCGGGGCAGGCGTCACCGGCCGGGTGGCCGGCGCGCAGGCAGTCGACGAAGGGGCGGGTCTCCTCCAGGTCGAAGCCGAAGTCCTGGAGGGTGCGGATCTGCTGGATCAACCGCAGATCGCTCTCGTCGTACGTGCGGTAGCCGTTGTCCGCCCGGCGGGCGGGCAGGAGTCCGCGTGATTCGTAGTACCGCAGCGTCCGTGTCGTCGTCCCGGCGCGTTCGGCCAGCTCCCCGATTCGCATGCCGCGACCGTAAGCCTTGACGTCGGCGTCAAGGCAAGGACGCCGGGCCCGCGCGAAGGAGCCACGGCGACCTGGCCGACGGCGGGGCGGAGGTGGGGGTCCCGGACGCCGTCGGCGACGGCCCCGGCACGGCGGGGGTGGGCAAACGGCCGGCCGTCCGCGCCCCCTTACACCTGACGCACCGTCAGGATGACGTGACGTAGCAGGTGTACCGCCCGGTCACCGCCGTCTCCGACGCACCGCCGGACGTGCTGACCGTCAGGTCGGAGGTTCCGATGACTTCCGGAGCTCCGGTGCCGCGCTCCCAGGCGTCCGGCGCGGCGGCCCAGTCGTGGTGGCACTGCTCCAGACCGTAGCGGTAGGCGCTCATGTCCTCATGCTCGCCCGGGAAGGTCCGGTCCACCTCCACCTGGGACACCACCCGCAGGTCGTGCCGGTCCGCGCAGTCGACGGGCCGGGCGACCGCCACCGTACCGAGCCCCGTGCCCCCGGCGTCGGCGCACCGGCCGTCCGCGATCGCGGCCAGGGCCACCAGCACCGTGCGGGCGTCCTTGACCGGCTCGCCGCCGCCTTCCGGCCCCTTGCCCTTCACGGGCTCGCCGAAGGCGCCGATCCTGTACTCGGCGCGCAGCCGTGTCACGTCGGCGAGCACCTCACGCTCGTGGAGACGGGCCAGGACGGGCGTGAGGTCCGCGGTCGCGGACGCCAGGCGCCCGTGGGAGTCCAGGCGTACCGTCAGCCGGACGGGTTCCGCCCCCCAGTCCTGCTGGAGGCTCTGCAGGTCCCGGGGAAGCAGCTCCGCGGCGACCTCGGGGAGCACGGTCACCCGGTAGACCCGGCTGCCGTCCTCCCTGCGCTCGGGCTTCTCCCGGGGGATCACACGCGGCACGAGGTCGGCGAGCGTCCCGCTGTACGGCGCGGCGTCCCCGGCCGCGTGGGCCGCGATCACGCCGGTGGCCTCGCCGAGTGCGTTGACGGCCTCGGGCGTGTACTTCAGCCAGGCGGAAGTGCCCTGCCGGACGTAGACGTCCTCGTCCGCGGTCGCCAGGGTCTGCCTGCCGTCGGGTGCGGACTGCCGGAGGTACGCCAGGCTCCGGGCCGGGAAGCGGCGGCCCGCGCCGAACACGAGGTCCACCCTCGACGTCCCGCGCGCGTAGTCCTGCGTCCCCTCCGCCCGCTGTACCGCGTCGCCGCCCGCGGCCCCGTACGTCAGCGTCGAGACGAAGGCGGCGGTGCCCGCCCCCCGGGTGGCGTCCGTCGCCGCCTGGAACTGCTCGGCGAGCGGCAGCCCGTAGACCGCCCTCCCCGCGTCGGGCCGGTCCCCGGTGCCGCATCCGGCCGCGCCGATGAGGGCCGGCAGCAGCAGCGCGGCTGCCGCTCGCCGGTGTCGTACGGTCTTCAGCGTCCCCACCCCTTGTGCCTGGCCGGGACGCCTTCCGCGCCTGGCCGGAGGAGTGATACTGCTCGAACGCGCCGCACGGCACCAGCACGGAATGATCACGCCGTCCTCACGCCCCGGCCCCGACCCCGGCCCGGGCACACGGGAACGGCCGGTACGGGAGGTCCCCGTACCGGCCGCCGCGGCGCGCGGGCCTTACGCCTTCACCGGCGAGGGCCGCTCCTCACCGCCGTCCCTCGCCTCCGGGACGTGCGGCTCGCCGCCGTGGGCGTCGTCCGTCATGGTGCTCTCGTCGAAGGGCAGCGCACCGGAGAGCACCTCGTCCACCCGGGTCCGGTCGATCTCCTTGGTCCAGGTGCCGACGAGCACGGTGGCCACCGCGTTGCCCGCGAAGTTCGTCAGGGCGCGGGCCTCGCTCATGAAGCGGTCGATGCCGACGATCAGGCCGACCCCGTCGACGAGTTCGGGGCGGTGCGACTGGAGACCGCCCGCGAGGGTCGCCAGTCCGGCGCCCGTGACGCCCGCCGCGCCCTTGGAGGCGATCACCATGAAGACCAGCAGGGAGATCTGCTCGCCGATGCTCAGCGGGTCGCCCGTCGCGTTGGCGATGAAGAGCGAGGCCATCGTCAGGTAGATGGCCGTGCCGTCGAGGTTGAAGGAGTAGCCGGTCGGCACGGTGATGCCGACGACGGGCTTGCTGACGCCCATGTGCTCCATCTTCGCGATCAGCCGGGGCAGGGCCGACTCCGAGGAGGAGGTGGAGAGGATCAGCAGGAACTCCCGGCCCAGGTACTTCAGGAGGGAGAAGATGTTGACCCCGGCGACCAGGCGCAGGATCGCGCCCAGGATCAGGAAGACGAAGAGCGCACAGGTGACGTAGAAGCCGACCATGATGATCGCGAGGGACTTCAGGGCGTCGACGCCGGTCTCACCGACCACCGCCGCCATCGCGCCGAACGCGCCGACCGGTGCCGCCCACATGATCATGGCGAGGATGCGGAAGACGAGCCGCTGGATGTGGCCGATGCCCCGCAGGACGGGCTCGCCGGCCGGGCCCATGGCCTGCAGGGCGAAGCCCGCCAGCAGGGCGATGAGGAGGGTCTGCAGGACCTCGCCCCCGGTGAAGGCCGACACCATGGTGGTCGGGATGATGCCGAGGAGGAAGTCCACGGTGGACTCGCTCGCCCCGGAAGCCTGCTTCTCCCCCGCCGCGCGGGCCGCCTCCGTGAGGTGGAGGCTGGAGCCGGGCTCCAGGAGGTTGCCGACGACGAGGCCGATGGCCAGCGCGACCGTGGACATCACCAGGAAGTAGCCGAGGGCCAGCCCGCCGACGGCCCCGACCTTGGCGGCCTTGCGCACGGAGCCGACGCCCAGCACGATCGTGCAGAAGATGATCGGCGAGATCATCATCTTGATGAGGTTGACGAAGCCCGTTCCGATCGGCTTGAGCTCCACGGCCAGGCCCGGGGCGGCCAGGCCCACCGTGATGCCCAGCACCACTGCGGCGATCACGGCCAGGTAGAGATAGTGCGTGCGGTCCCGGCGTGCGGCTGTCTTCGCCACGGGGGCCTCCTCGGCTGTCTGCGGTCCCTCCCCCGTCCCTGGGGGCCCCGGTGACTATTCACCCCCCTGTGACGGCCGTCACCCTTGCGTTCATATCGTTCACGGACGCTTTCGAGCCACCTTGGGCCACCTCGTGGTGGCAGGCAGACTGTGAGCCATGCGCCTCCCCCGTACCCGCCCCCGCAGTCTGGCCGGACAGCTGTTCGCCATGCAGGCCCTGCTGGTGGCCCTCGTCGTGGCCGGGTGCGCCTGCTTCGCGTACGCATCGGGCCGGGAGCAGGCGGAGGAGACCGCGGAGCGCCAGGTACGGGGGGTCGCCCTGGCGATGGCCGGATCGCCGTCCGTGCGGGAGGCGGTCCGTACCCCCGACCCGTCCACCGCACTCCAGCCGTACGCGGAGCGGGTCCGGTCGGACACCGGGATCGCCTTCGTCACGATCATGGACCCGGACGGGATGCGCTGGACCCACCCGGACCCCTCCCAGATCGGCAGGCCGTTCATCGGCCACACCGAGCAGGCCCTGCGGGGCCGTACGTTCACGGAGACGTACACCGGCACGCTGGGGCCCTCGATACGGGTCGTGACACCGATCCGCGACGACGGCCGGGTCGTCGGCCTGGTCAGTGCCGGCATCACCGTCGAACGGGTCTCCACCCAGGTCCGGGAACAGCTGGGCGCGCTGGCCGCGGCGGCGGGCGGCGCACTGGCCCTCGGCGGGCTCGGCACCTACGTCGTCAACGCCGGACTGCGGCGGCACACGCACGGGATGAACGCCCAGGAGCTCAGCCGGATGCACGACTACCACGAGGCCACGCTGCACGCGGTGCGCGAAGGACTGCTGATGCTGGACGGGCGGAGGCGGATCGCGCTGGTCAACGACGCGGGCCGGGAGCTGCTCGGCCTCGGGCCGGATGCGGTGGGACGGACGGTCGACCAGCTCTCCCTGCCCGCTCCGCTGACGGGGGCGCTCCTGGCGTCCGGGCCACGCGTCGACGAGGTCCACCTGACGGCGGACCGGGTGATCGTCGTGAACACCAGTCCCGTCGTCGGCGGCGAGCGGCGCGGGACGGTGGTGACGCTGCGGGACCACACCGAACTGCAGGCGCTGTCGGGCGAACTCGACTCCGAGCGCGGTTTCACGCAGGCGCTGCGCTCGCAGGCGCACGAGGCCGCCAACCGCCTGCACACGGTGGTCTCACTGATCGAACTCGGCCGGGTGGACGAGGCGGTGGAGTTCGCGACGGCGGAGCTCGAACTGGCGCAGGTGCTCACCGACCGGGTCGTCGGCGCGGTCGGTGAGCCGGTGCTGGCCGCCCTGCTGCTCGGCAAGGCGGCGCAGGCCAACGAGCGCGGCGTGGAGCTGGTGCTCGGCGAGGACAGCCTGATCGACGACGGGGCCCTGCCGCGGTCGCTCGCGCCCCGGGACCTGGTGACGATCCTGGGCAACCTGATCGACAACGCGGTGGACGCGGCGTCCGAGGCGCCGACGGGCGGCGGCGAACCGGTGCGGGCCACGCGCGCCCTGGTCACCGTGACCGCGCTGACCGACGCCGAGGGCCTGCTGCTGCGGGTGGCGGACAGCGGGGCGGGCATCGGCCCCGACGACACGGACGAGGTGTTCCGGCGCGGCTGGACGACGCGCGGCGCGGGCCGCGGCCTGGGGCTGGCGCTCGTACGGCAGGCGGTCCACCGCAACGGGGGCACGGTCGCCCTGGGGCGGTCGGCGC
>NZ_JBEXWB010000385.1:0-5527 GCF_040629645.1 Streptomyces sp. NPDC005899
CTGCCCCTACCCGAAGTGCATCAAGGCGCGCGCCACCACCTGACCCCACCCCTGGCCGCCCCGACCCCCCCCCGCCGGGCCCCCCCCCCCGGCCCGGGCAGGCCCGTGGAGGGCCGGCCCGGTCAGCCGATGACCGAGGCGCAGGTCGTCGGGGTGGCGTGCGCCGGGTCGAGCGCGTTCTCGACCTCGTGGAAGGCGATCCGGTCGACGGTCCCGATGGCGACGTGCTCCGAGAGGTCGAGCGGACACAGGTCCTGGAGAAGGACGTTGCGGACGTTCGGCCCGTCGAGGTACTGCGTGCGGTACGGGGTCACGACCTCGTCGTAGCGGGTCGCTATGACGGTGTAGCGGACGCCGGGCACGGTGTCGGGTCCCGCGTTGAGCCTGGTCATGAAGGCGGACCCGGCGACCTGGTCGGCGAGGCCGGGGGTGTGCTCGGTGAGCAGGTCCCCGGCGCCGGGGAAGTACGGCAGCAGCGCGGTCAGTCCGAGGAGGGTGGTGCCGTGGTTGTCGGGGGCTATCCCCACGAGGGCGTTCACCTCGGCCGCGCCGCCGAGGAACTTGAGGTAGTAGTTGGGCATCATGCCGCCCTGCGAGTGGCCGACCAGGTCGGCCTTCGGGGCGCCGGTGGCGCCGAGCACCTTGTCGACGAACGCGTCGAGCTGCCCGGCCGACCTGTCGATCGGGCCGAGGCCGTGGAACAGCGGCACCCCGGGCAGCTGGCCGTAGTCGAGCGAGAAGACGCAGTAGCCCCGGCTGACGAGGTAGGGCGCGAGCACCAGCCAGTTGTCGATCGAGTTGCCGAAGGTCCCGTGGACGAGGACGACGGGGCGGGGGTGGGCGGCGGAGGGCTTGCAGGAGTAGTCGTTCCAGCCGCGGGACGCGGCGGCTGCGGCGGGGGTGGCTGCGGTCGCGGTCGCGGTCGCCGTGGGGGTGGCGATTGCGGCGACCGCGAGGAGCAGTGCGGCGAGGGTTCGGCGTGCGCGCGGGGTGCGCGGGGCACGGATCCAGGGCAGCATCGTGTGTTCTCCTTGCGGCTCAAGGGAGTGGCGATGACTGTGCGCCCTGCGGTCCGGACCGCAGGCGGAACGAGCTGGAGGTGCGGGGCTTCCACGTGCCCTTCTGCGCGCTCTTCCACGCGCCCCTCCACGAACGTGCTCATGCCAAATTACGCGTGGGTAAGGTGGCCCGGGAAGTTACGCGCGAGTAAAAAATCCGCGGCGAAGGCGCGGGGGACCCGCGGCGGGAGCCTGCGGGCGGGAACCCGCAGACCGGAACCCGCGGGCCGGAACCCGCGGGCCGGGATCAGGCGGCCAGCCGCCCCGGCTTCACCGCCTGCGGACCGAACCTCGCCCGCAGCTCGTCGGAGACCTCCTCGATGCGGCGCGCCCGCTCGTCCACCGGGTCGAAGGTGAGCTGGTGGGAGGCCCGTTCGGCATCCGTGAGCCCCTCCGCGCGCAGCGCGACCCCCCGCACACGCGCCCGCTGCAACCCGAACGAGTCCAGGATCCGGTACGCGAGCGCGGTGAGGTCGGCCGAGTGGGCGGTGGGCTCGCGGAGCGTACGGCCGCGGGTCAGCGTCGAGTATCCGGTCCGGTCGGCGTACCGCACGGAGACCGCGAGCGAGCGGCACACCTGGCCGTCGCCGCGCAGCCTGGCACCCAGCTCCTCGGTGAGCGAGAGGAGCGCCCGGCGGTGCTGCTCCGGGTCCAGTTCGTCGCGCGGGAAGGACCGTTCGGCCGCGATCGACCGGGCCGCCGCGTTCGGTACCACCCGCGTACGGTCGATGCCGTTCGCCCGCTCCCACAGCTCGCGCCCGGTGCGCACCCCGGTGATCCGCTGCAGGGTGGCGAGCGGTGCGGCGGCGATCCGGCCGACGGAGTCGAGCCCGTACCCGCACAGGGTGCGCGCGGTCGCCGCCCCGACGCCGTCCAGCGCGGCGGCGGGCCTGTGCTCGAGGAAGCCGGCGACCTCCCGGGCGGGCAGCACGAAGGTCGTCCCGGGCGCCGCCCGACGCGCCGCCATCCGGGCCAGCATGGGATTCGGGGCCGCACCGATCGCGCAGTCCACACCGTGCAGGGCGAGCGCGCGGACCCGGATCACCGAGGCCAGGCCCGCCGCGTCCTGCCCGAAGTACCGCAGGGAGCCACCGATGTCGGCGAGTGCCCCGTCGGGAGGCGCGGCCTCCACGACCGGGGTGAACGCGCCGAGGAGGGCGAGCAGCCCTTCGTAACCGGCGCTGTCCGGCAGCCCTCCGCCGATCCGGCGGAACCGCAGGCACAGGACCGTCGGCCGCTCGCCCGTGCCGGTCGGCCGCTCGCCGGCGCCCGCCGGCGGGCCGCTCGTGACCGTCAGCTGCTCGCCGGTGCCCTCGGGCCGTTTCCCACCGGTGGTGCCCGACCGCTCGCTCATCCCGCACTCCCCGGGCTCCGGTGCCACAACTTCCTTCCGGTGGGCACCCCTTCACCGGCCGGCTGGAGATCGGCCCACGGGTTCATCTCGTAGCCGGTGGACAGGCGGATCCGGCGTCCGGGCGCTCCTTCCGCCTCCGCCTCCTCCTCGGCGGCGGGCACCTCGGCCAGCCGTGCGGCGACCGCGTCGAGTCCGCCGCTGCGCCGCAGCTCGGCCAGCTCCGCCAGGTTCCAGGCCGCCGACCCCACCACGCTCATGCTGCGCGCACCGCGCCGCTGGACCACACCGCGCACCAGCAGCAGCCAGGAGTGGAAGACGGTGTGCGCGCAGGCGGCGTGGCTGTCCTCGAAGAAGGCCAGGTCCACCAGGCCCGTCCCGTCGTCCAGGGTGGTGAAGACGACCCGGCGGCCGGAGCGGATCGGCGGGGTCTGGGTGGCCACCTTGGCGCCCGCGACCAGCACGGTCTCGCCGTGCCTGGCCTCGCGCAGCCGTTTCGCGGAGAGCGCTCCGAGCTCCTCCAGGAAGGCGTGGTGGTCGCCCATCAGGTGGCGTGACACATCCATGCTGAGGACGCCGAGTTCGGCACTGAGGCGCTCGGCGTCGTTGAGGTCGGGCAGGCCGATGGTGCCGGTACGGTGCCCGTCGCCGAGCGGGAGCTGGGCTCCCCCGCCTCCGGACCCCCGCTGGGCGCGGTGGAGTTCGGACAGGTGCAGCAGCAGGTCCCGGCGGTTGGCGCCGAAGGCGTCCAGCGCGCCGACCTGCGCCAGCCGTTCGGCCGCCGGCTTTCCGGGCCTGGCCCGCTGCCAGAAGTCGAGCAGGGAGGCGTAGGGCTGTCCGGCCTCGATCCGGGCGACCTCGGCCTCACTGATGCCGTGGACGTCCGAGAGCGCGAGCCGCAATCCCCATTTCTCCCCACTATCGCCAGACACCAGTTCGATTCGATGGGCCGCCGCGGACCGGTTCACGTCCAGCGGCAGCACCGGTACCCCGCGCCGCCGCGCGTCCGCCAGCAGCAGCCGCTTCGGATACATCCCGGGGTCGTGCGTGAGCAGCCCGGCGTAGAAGGCCGCCGGGTGGTGCGCCTTGAGCCAGGCCGACTGGTACGTCGGCACGGCGAAGGCGACCGCGTGCGCCTTGCAGAAGCCGTAGCTGCCGAACGCCTCGATGATCTCCCAGGCCCGGGCGATCACCTCCGCGCCGTACTTCCGCTCCGCCGCCCGGGCCGCGAACCAGGTCCTGATCCGGCTCTGCGACTCGGGGTCGGAGAGACCTCGCCGCACCCGGTCGGCCTCACCCCGGCCGCAGCCGGTCATGACGTCCACCATCTCGATGATCTGCTCGTGGAAGACGACGACGCCGTAGGTGCCGCGCAGCGCCTCCTCGAGGTCGGGGTGCGGGTGGCGGACGGGCGCCCGACCGTGCCTGGCCTCGATGAACGGCCGCACCATGTCGGCGGCGACGGGTCCGGGGCGGAACAGCGAGATGTCGACCACCAGGTCGTGGAAGGTGGAGGGCTGGAGCCTGCCGACCAGGTCCCGCTGCCCCGGCGACTCGATCTGGAAGCAGCCCAGTGTCTCGGTACTGCTGATCAGCCGGTACGTCTCCGGGTCGTCCGGCGGTACCGCGTCCAGATCGATCTCCTCACCCGACGCCCGCTTCACCTCGGTGACCGCGTGCGCCATCGCCGACTGCATCCGCACGCCGAGCACGTCGAGCTTGAGCAGCCCCAGGTGCTCCACGTCGTCCTTGTCGAACTGCGCCATCGGGAAGCCCTCGCCGCTGGTGGGCACGACCGGCGTGCGGCGCAGCAGCGAGCCGTCCGAGAGCAGCACCCCGCACGGGTGCATGGCGATACCGCGCGGCAGCGCGTCCAGCGACTCGACCAGTTCCCAGAGCCGGCCGTACTTCTCCTTCCGCCCCGCCACGGCACGCAACTCGGGCAGCTCCGCCATCGCGGCGCGGGCGTCCTTGGCACGGATGTGCGGGAAGGCCTTGGCCAGCCGGTCGGTCTCGGCCGGGTCCATGGAGAGCGCGGCCCCGACATCCCGGATGGCGTGGCGCACCCGGTAGGTCTCGGGCATGGAGACGGTCGCGACCCGCTCGGCGCCGAAGCGTCCGATGATCGCGCGGTAGACGTCCAGACGGCGGGCGGACTCGACGTCGATGTCGATGTCGGGCAGCACGAAGCGCCGCGTGGACAGGAAGCGCTCCATGAGCAGACCGTGCTCGACGGGGTCCGCCTGCGCGATCCCGAGCAGGTGGTTGACCAGGGAGCCGGCCCCCGAGCCGCGCGCGGCGACCCGTATGCCCATCCCCCTCACGTCGTCGACGACCTGGGCCACCGTGAGGAAGTAGGAGGCGAAGCCGTGGTGGGCGATGATGTCCAGCTCGTGGTGCATCCGCTCCCAGTAGTCGCGCCTGCCGTCGAGCCCGCGCAGCACCATGCCCGCGGCGGCCCGGGAGGCCAGGACCCGCTGGGCGGTGCGCCGCTCCGCCCCGACGAGGTGCGGCTCGGGGAAGTGGACGGAACCGATGCCGAGGTCGTCCGCGGGGTCGACGCGGCAGGCGTCGGCGGTGCGCCGGGTCTCCGCGAGCAGCCGCTCCCCCGCGCCCGGGCCGAGTCCGGCGGCGGAGGTGATCCGCTCGGCGGTCTCCCGCATCGCACGGGTGTCCTTGAGCCAGCGCTCCCCGCTGTCGAGAGCGGAGCGGCGGGGGTCTACGGGGACGAGCCTGCGGGCCGAGTCGAGGATGTCGGCGACGGGCCCCTGCCCCGGGTCGGCGTACCGGACGGCGTTGGTCAGGACGGCCCGCACCCCGTGCTCGGCGGCGAAGCCGACGGTACGGGCGGCGAGCCGCAGCGATCCCGGCCCGGTGCCCTCGCGGCCGTGGTGGACGGCTTCGAGGCGCAGGGCGTCACCGTAGACCTCCCGCCAGGGGGCGAGGAGCGCGGCCGCCCGGTCGGGCCGGCCGGCGGCCAGCGCGGCGCCGACCTCGGAGGCGGGACCGAGCAGCACGGTGAGCCCTTCGGCGGGCAGGTCGGCCCGGCCGAGCAGGGGCTGCCCGGAGTCCGCCCCGCGGGCGTCGCCGGGGTCCGCCGTGCGGGCGTGGGCGGCGG
>NZ_JBEXWB010000386.1:0-5472 GCF_040629645.1 Streptomyces sp. NPDC005899
GGGGGGGGGGGGGGGCGCCGTCGGGGGGGGGGGGGGGGGCCCCCGCCCCCCCCCCCCCCCCGGGGGGCCCCGCCCCTCGGCGTGGGAGGACGCGACCGGCCGAGCGGACAGGGCGCCCCCGGCGTTCGAGGGACCGCCCAGGGGTACGAGCCGCGAGGCCCCTGGCATCCGGGGGCGCACCCGTGACATGTGTCATCGTGCGGTCCGTACACATGCCTCTGCCGCCGAGGGCACCCCGCTCCGTACCGTCGGTGCCATGAAGAAGACGACGGGGGCCGGAATGACGGGACACCGGGCCGGCGGGGACCGGACGGGCGGCCGGCGGCCGGGCCCGCCCGGCCCGTACACCATGCTGCCCTGGCTGCTGATGGGGCTCGGCGCGTTCTCCAACCTCTGGAAGGGGGAGACGGAGAACGCGTGGGTCGGCGCCGTCGGCCTCCTCGCCTTCAACTCGCTCTACATCTCCGTGGTGTTCCGGGGGTTCGTCAGGGAGAAGCGCGAGAGCGCCACGTCGTACGCCCTGCTGGCCGCGATGGGCGTCATCACGTTCGGCCTCGCGGTCGGCTACGGGGGCAGCTGGCTGCTGTTCTTCCCGCTGCTCTCGCTGGCCTGCGGCACCATCCTGCGGGGCAGGGCACTGGGAGCCTGCCTGATCGCCCTGGCCGGCTGTGCGGGCGTCATCGCCGGGTGGCGGGGCGATCACGCCTCGGAGCCGTGGACGATCGGCTACGGCACCTTCATCTCGGGAGCGGTGACGGCCGCGATCCTGATGCTGTCGGAGACGGTGACGGAGCTGCGGGCCACGCGTCAGGAGCTGGCCCGCAACGCCGTCGAGAAGGAACGTCTGCGCTTCTCGCGCGACCTGCACGATCTGCTCGGACACACCATGTCCGTGATCGTCGTCAAGTCGGAGGCGGCCCGCCGGCTCGCCCCGCGCGATCCGGACGCCGCCCTCGCCCAGGTCGCCGACATCGAGGCCGTGGGCCGCCAGGCCCTCACCGAGATCCGTGAGGCGGTGACGGGGTACCGCGAGGGGAGCCTGGCCACCGAGCTGCACCGGGCGGAGTCGGCGCTGGCCGCCGCCGGCATCGAGCCGGTGGTCCGCCGCTCGGGGACGCCGCTCACTCCGCGCACCGATGCGCTCCTGGGCTGGGTGGCGCGGGAGGCCGTCACCAACGCGGTGCGCCACAGCGGCGCGACCCGCTGCGAGTTCGTGGTCGACTCCACGCCCGGACGTGTCCGGCTGACCGTCACCGACGACGGCGCCGGTTCGGCGGCACCCGCCGAGCCGGGCCAGGACGCGGGCCTGCCCGGCGGCGGTACCGGGCTCAGAGGTCTCGCCGAACGCCTCGCCGCCGGCGGCGGCTTCCTGGAGTCGGGCCCCGGCGCGCACGGCGGCTTCGTCGTGAGAGCCGAACTCCCGGCGGACACGCCGGTGGAGGCGGCGGGCTGCTCCGAACCGCCGGGCCGGCCCGCGCGGCCTAGGCTGAACCCGTGAACGAGATGCCGCGGGAGCACCGGCCGGCGAGGTCCGTGCGCGTCCTGCTCGCCGAGGACCAGGGCATGATGCGCGGTGCCCTGGCCCTGCTGCTCGGCATGGAGCCGGACATCGAGGTGGTGGCCCAGGTCGCCGCCGGCGACCGGATCGTCGAAGCGGCGCTCACCTCCCGCCCCGACGTGGCGCTGCTGGACATCGAACTCCCGGGGCGCAGCGGCCTGGACGCGGCGGCCGATCTGCGCGAGGAGGTGCCGGACTGCCGGGTGCTGATCCTCACGACCTTCGGCAGGCCCGGATACCTCAGGCGCGCCATGGAGGCGGGCGCGGTCGGGTTCCTGGTGAAGGACGGCCCGGTCGAGGATCTGGCGAAGACGATCCGGCGGGTGCTCGCCGGGGAGACGGTGATCGATCCGGCACTGGCCGCCGCGGCCCTCGGCGCGGGCCCGAGCCCGCTGACGGCGCGGGAGCGCGACGCGCTGAACGCCGCCGCGGACGGCGCGACGGCCGCCGACATCGCGGCCCGGCTGAGCCTGTCGGAGTCGACGGTGCGCAACTACCTCTCCTCGGCCATCGGCAAGACGGGCACCCGCAACCGCGCCGAGGCGGTGCGGGCGGCCCGCGACCAGGGCTGGCTCTGAGCCGCGGACCGGCTCCGAGGACGCCGGACCGGCCCGGGCGGGGCCCCTCCCCCACGGGGGTACGCGCCCGGCCGGGCCCCGGCACAGGCTCTCCTGGCATCCGCGCGCCCGTTGCTCACCACAGCCGCCTCGCACGGATGGGCCGTCGGTCCGCCCGCACCCGGATCCGGCCGGGCAGCCAGACCATCATCAGCAGCACGCCCGCCAGCAGCACCACCGTGGCCGTCCGGAACGCCGTCGCGTAGCCCGCGGTGATGTCCGCCGCGGCCGTGGAACTCCCGGTGCGGGCCGTGGCCACCGTCGAGAGCACCGCGAGTCCCAGCGCGCCGCCCATCGTGCGGGAGGTGTTGACCAGCCCGGAGACGAGACCGGCGTCACCGGGCGCCGCGCCGGAGGTGGCGAGGGTGGCCAGAGGCGTGGAGGCCAGTCCGGCGCCGGCCATCATCAGGACGCCCGGCAGGCACACCGCGGTGAGGTACGACCCGTGCTCGCCCATGGTGGACTGCCAGCCGAAGCCGGCGGCGGTGACGAGGAAGCCGGTGACGGCCAGGGGCTTGGCGCCGGTACGGGTCATGAGGCGGGGCGCGGCCTTCGAACCGAGGATGACGGCGGCGGAGGACGGCATCAGGGCCAGACCGGCCTCCAACGGCGTGTACTCCAGCACGTTCTGGGCGTACACGGTCATGAAGTACCACATGCAGAAGGTCGCCGAGCCCATCAGCAGCATCGACACGTTCGCGGCCGAGACGGCCCGTACGCCCAGGACGCGCAGCGGCATCAGGGGGGCGGCGGTCCTCGCCTCGACGAGGACGAACGCACCGAGCAGGGCGAGGCCCCCCAGGAGGGGGACGAGGGTGGCGGCGGCGCCCCAGCCCTCGGCCTCGGTCTGCACGATGCCGTACGCCACCGTCGCCAGGCCGGCCGTGACCAGGACCGCGCCGGGCAGGTCGACGCGGCGCCGGTCGCCGGCGCGCCCCTCGGCCAGCCACACGAGGGCACCGGCCAGCACGAGGGCGCCGACCGGCACGTTGATGAGCAGGACCCACCGCCAGGAAAGGGCGTCGGTGAGCACCCCGCCGATCAGCCCGCCGGCGGCGCCTCCGCCCGCGCCGACCGCCATCCAGGTGCCGATCGCCCGGGTGCGGGCGGGGCCCTCGGGGACGGCGGCGGTGAGGATGGTGAGCGTGGCCGGGGAGAGCACGGCGGCACCGAGGCCCTGCGCGGCACGGGCTGCCAGCAGGTGCCAGTCCTCCTGGGCGAGTCCGCCCGCCAGCGACGCGGCGGTGAAGAGACCGAGCCCGGTCAGGAACATCCTCTTGCGGCCGTAGATGTCGGCGGCCCGCCCGCCGAGCAGCATGAAGCCGGCGAAGGCGATCGAGTAGGCGTTGACGACCCACTGCAGCCCGGAGGCGCTGAGGCCGAGGTCGGTGCGCATGGAGGGCAGCGCCACGTTGACGACGGACACATCGAGGACGACCAGGAACTGGCCGGTGCAGGCCGCCGCGACCACGGCCCAGGTGCGGGTCCTCGATCGGGCGGGCAGCCGCGTGGGCGTGGAGACGTCAACCATGGGTGTCATGCTCTCAGGCGTGCAGTGCCCCGTACATCGGTTTCCGGGACCGGCGGGCCCGGACCGACGGCCCAGGACCCGTGGTGCCCGCCTGCCCCGGGTCTCCGCCGCGTACACCCGGAATACGCAGCGTGCACGGAAGTGTTCAGGGTGCGCACACTTCGCGGCCGACGCTGTCCGCGCCGGTGGCCGGCGCTGCGCGGTGCGGCGTCCCACGCCGTCCCGGCCGGTCCTGTGACTTCCATGTCCGCTCCGTCCCCACCCCCGGAGGCCCCCGTATGCAACGGACGACGAACGGCCGGCACGCCGACGAGATACCCGGTCCCGGGAAGGGCCGGGGAATCGTCCCCGTGCTCGCGTTCGCGGGGATCACCGTCGCGGTGATGCAGACCCTCCTCGTCCCCGTCATCAAGGACCTGCCGGCCCTGCTGCACACCGCCCCGGCCGACGCGACCTGGGTGATGACCGCCACGCTGCTCGCCGGAGCCGTCGCGACCCCGATCATGGGGCGGCTCGGTGATCTGTACGGCAAGCGCCGGATGCTGCTGGCCAGCCTCGCCGTGATGGTGGCCGGCTCACTGGTCTGCGCCACCACCGACGACCTCGTCGTCATGATCACCGGGCGCGCGCTCCAGGGCTTCGCCATGGGCGCCATCCCCCTGGGCATCGGCATCATGCGCGACGTACTGCCCCGCGAGAAGCTGGGCTCGGCCATGGCACTGATGAGCTCGTCGATCGGGGTGGGCGGCGGCCTGGCCCTGCCCGCCGCCGCGGTCATCGCCCAGCACGCCGACTGGCACGCGCTGTTCATCGCCTCGGCCGTGCTCGGTGTGCTGGCCATGGCCCTCACCGTCCTGGTCGTACCGGAGTCCGCCCTGCGCGCCCCCGGGCGCTTCGACCTCGTGGGTGCGCTCGGCCTCTCCCTGGGCCTGGTCTGCCTGCTGCTGCCCGTCACCAAGGGCGGGGACTGGGGCTGGACCTCGCCCCTGACTCTCGGCCTGTTGGCGGCGTCGCTGCTGGTCCTGGTGGCGTGGGGGCTCCTCGAGCTGCGGAGCCCGGCGCCGCTGGTCGACCTGCGCACCAGCGCCCGGCGCGAGGTGCTCCTCACCAACCTGGTCTCGATCATGGTCGGCGTCGCCTTCTACGCCGTGTCGCTGGTGCTGCCCCAACTGCTCCAGCTCCCGGCGTCGACCGGTTACGGACTCGGGCGGTCGATGGTCGTGGCGGGCCTGTGCGTGGCCCCCCTGGGCCTGACCATGATGTTCGTCGCCCCGCTGTACGCCCGGCTCTCCGCCCGTAGCGGCCCCAGGACCACCCTGATGCTGGGCATGCTGGTCATCGCGGTCGGCTACGGGGCCGGGCTCGGGCTGATGAGCGCCGCGTGGCAGACCGTGGTGATCGCGGTGGTGCTGGGGGCGGGCATCGGGCTCGCCTACTCCTCGCTGCCGGCCCTGATCATCGGCGCGGTCGACGCGTCGGAGACGGGCGCGGCCAACGGCCTGAACACGCTGATGCGTTCGATCGGCACGTCGCTGTCGAGCGCGGTCATCGGCATGGTGCTGGCGAACACGTCGGTACGGACGGGCGGGGTGGACGTGCCGACGATGACCGGCTTCCGCACGTCGTTCGTGATCGCGACGGGCGCCGTGCTCATCGGCCTGGTGCTGGCCGCCTTCCTGCCCGCGCAGCGGCCCGCCCGGCCGGCGGCTCAACCGAGACCCGCGGACCACCACCCCCCCCCCCCCCCGCCCCCCCCCCGCCCCCCC
>NZ_JBEXWB010000387.1:0-5460 GCF_040629645.1 Streptomyces sp. NPDC005899
GGCGCCCGCCCCGGGCGCGCGCACCCCGGGTCCGGCGGGGCCCACCGCGGGTCCGGTCACCGGCAGTTCGCCGCTGACGCCCGATCTCGGCAAGCTCACCGGCCCGTCCGGCCCCCGCCCCGGCGGCCCGTCGGGCCCGGGCGGCGTACCGCCGCGGATGTCCGACGACACGGCGATCCTGACGCCGCAGACCGGCGCACCCGCGCCCGGCCCCGCCGGCCACGTCTCGGGTGACACGCTCACCAGCGGCATCCCGGTCGTTCCGCCGGAGTCGCGCTCGCCGTTCCCCGGTGGACCCGGTGCTCCGGGCGGCCCGCGCACCCCCGTGGGGGCGCGCCCGTCCGAAGGCCGGTCGGACGGTGGCCCGGCCGCCCCGGCGCCGGCGCCCCGGCCTGCGCCCAAGGCGTCGCCCGCCCCGGCCAAGGGGCGTTCCAAGCTGGTCCTCGTCGGCGCGGCCGTCTTCGTGCTGTTCGCCCTCGCCTACGGCGCGGGGCTGCTGCTGAACCACTCCGAGGTGCCCAAGGGCACGACCGTCCTCGGTGTCGACATCGGCGGCGGCACGAAGGAGGAGGCGGTCACCAAGCTCGACTCCGCCCTCGGGAAGCGTGCCCGGACGCCTCTGCGCCTGTCCGTGGACGGCAAGGAGGAGAAGCTCGCCCCGGAGAAGGCCGGCCTGACCCTGGACAGCCAGGAGACCGTCCGCGGAGCCGCGGGGAGCGACTACAACCCGGTGTCGGTGATCGGTTCCCTGTTCGGCGGGGCGCGCCCGGCCGATCCGGTCATCCCGGTCGACGAGGAGAAGCTCGGCGTCGCGTTGACCGACCTGGCGGGCGTCTCCGGCTCCGCGAACGACGGCACGATCAAGTTCGAGCCGAACAAGGCCGTGGCGGTCCCCGGCAGGACGGGCAAGGCGCTCGACGTCAACCGGTCGATGATCTCCGTACGCGACGCCTACCGCGCGCAGGTGCAGACCGGTGAGCCGGCGGTGGTCGAACTGCCCGTCGCCACCACCGAACCCACCATCGGCAAGGCGGAACTGGACCGGGCCATGAAGGAGTTCGCCGAGCCCGCGATGTCCGGCCTGATCACCATCAAGGCCGGGTCCAAGCAGATCGACTTCGGTCCCGCCAAGTCGCTGCCGCAGATCCTCTCCATGAAGCCGGTCGACGGCCGGCTCGTCGAGGTCTACGACAAGAAGGCGATCGAGTCCCTGCTCGACGGGGTGTTCGACGGCATCATGATCACCAAGGGTGACGGCAAGCAGCACCAGCTCGGCGCCGACGACGTGGCCCACGCCATGCAGGGCGCCCTGCTCGGCCGGACACCCGCCGAACGGACCGTCACGATCGACCTCGACGGTACGGGCTGACCGCCGCACGCATCCGCACACCGCCCCCGTCCGGCCTCTTCGGACGGGGGCGGTGTCATGAACCCCGCAGGACCTCCGTCATGGCGGGGTCACGACCGGCGGCACCGCCGGGGCGCTTGCCGTCCCGGCCGGGCCGTGCGCATGACGACCACAGCCGTCGGACGCGCGGACCCGGGCACCGCGGTGAGCGCGAGCACGACGTACCGGGCGGGCGGCGGACGGGTCCACCGAGGCGGGGACCGCCGCCGCCCCGCACCCCTCCCGCGGAGCGGGGACCGCCGCCGCCCCGCACACCTCTCCCGCGGAGCGGTGCGCGACAGCCTGTCCACCGCCGCCATCGTGTCCGCCCGCCGGCGCCCGGCCCGACGCTAGTTGAGCAGTGCCCGGGCCGCCCGCGCCCGGTGGCGGATGGCTTCCGCCGCCGTCGGCTCGATGCCGTCGACGACGTCCGCGTACTCCTCCATCTCGGTCGCCCCGCGCAGGAACTCCCCGCGCTGCACGAGGAGCTGGGCCCGCTCGTAGCGGAGCCTGGCCGGGTGCGAGGGGAGCAGCAGCGAGAGTTCGAGCGCCCGCAGCGACACGTCGGTCCGCTCGGGCCGGGCGGAGGCCCAGGCCCTGATGTTGTTCAGGATCCTCAGCACCGTCTCCAGGGGCCCGGCGGGCGCCAGCATCGACGCCTCCAGCCTCCCGCCGGTCGTCCCCGCCACCAGCAGCTCCGCGTCCTCACCGCTCAACGGGACGCCACCGGCGAACGGATCGGCCAGCACCCGCTCCTCCGGGTCGCCGAAACCGACGACGAAGTGGCCGGGCAGGGCCACCCCGTAGACGGGGGCGCCCGCCCTGCGCGCGACCTCGGTCCACACCACGGCCAGCAGGATGGGAAGCCCCCGGCGGCGCCGCAGCACCTCCTGGAGCAGCGAGGACTCCAGCCGCTGGTAGTCCGCCGCCCCACCGGCGAACCCGCACCGCCCGCCCAGCAGTTCGGCGAGCGCCGAGGCCCAGCCGCGGGCCCCGCGCACTCCGTAGGGGAGCAGCCCCGCCAGCCGGTCCAGCTCGATCTGCGCCGCGTCGATGCCGTACGGGTCGGTGGCGGGACCCGGCTCGCCGCCCCCCGCCTCGGCGCCGACCAGCAGGCAGAGGAGAGCCAGATCCGGCCGCTCGGCGCGCGCCTCGTCGGCGAACCGCCGCCGGAGTCCGGCCGTCCCGGGGTCCCGGTCGCTCATGTCTGCGTGTCCCCTGCCGGTGTCTGCGCTACGCGTCGCGGAAGTGGTGGTAGCGGTGATGGGTGGCGAAGCCCATGCCGTCGTAGAGTGCGCGTGCCCCCTCATTGTCCTCCTCCACCTGGAGCCAGGCGGCGGAGGCGCCCTCCTGAAGCGCCTGGCGGGCGAGCACGGTCATGACGGCCGTCGCGAGACCGCGGCGCCGGTGTCCGGGCCCCACCTCGACGGCCATGAAGCCCGCCCACCGGCCGTCCACCACGCACCGCCCGATCGCGGCGGGCACCTCGCCCGGGCCGTCACCGGGAACGGTGGCGAACCACACCGAGGGCCCCGCGCCCAGCACCTTCAGCACGTGGGCGCCCGGGGCCTGCCCGGGGGTGTCGAAGCGCTGGTACCGGGCGAGCCACGCGCCGTCCGCCGTGCGGGCCGTCCGCACCGCCGACACGTCGACGTCCCGGTCGCCGAGCGGCGCCAGCGCGGCGATCCGCACCGCGGCGGACACCTCGCGCCGCCATCCGCGCTCCTCCAGGTCCGCGCAGAGCCGCTCCTGGGTGCCCTCGCCTCCCGTCGCGGTCTGCACGTAGGCGGGCAGGCCCCGCACCCCGTACCACCGCCGCACGCGTCGCAGGGCCTCGTCGAGGGGCATCCCCGGCTCGCCGAGCGGGAGCGCGGAGTTCGCCCGGCGGGTGAATCCGCCGGCGGCGCGTAGCCGCCAGTCGCCCAGCGGTTCGCTCTCGACGGGCTGCCAGGCGCGTGCGGTGACCGCGGCCAGCTCGTCGAAGGTGGCGGCGGGACCGCGCCGGCGGGCGGGGGCCGGGGGCACGACCTTGCCCGCGACCAGGGTGGATTCCGGGATGTGGACGCTCTCGCCGTCCTTCCGGGTGATGGAGACGACTCCCTCGTCCCACGATGTGAGAACCCCGACCGTGTCGGCGAACTTCGCACCGGCCTCGGGGGCATCGGTGACGCGCCGTACGGACACGCGTTTGCCCACGTCAGCGGGCGTGATGCGAACCTCGAGTCGTCCGCTGACGGTGAATTCCACGGCTCTGTCCGCCCCTCCTGTTCGGTTCGTGCTCCGGAACGGAGATACTAGGGGCGGGCATCGACGACGCCGCGCTCCCGCGCGAGAGCCAACGCCCTACCGAGGAGGAACGACAGCGTGACCTACGTCATCGCGCAGCCTTGTGTCGACGTGAAGGACAAGGCCTGCATCGAAGAGTGCCCCGTCGACTGCATCTACGAGGGCCAGCGGTCCTTGTACATCCACCCGGACGAATGCGTCGACTGCGGAGCCTGTGAGCCGGTCTGCCCGGTGGAGGCCATCTTCTACGAGGACGACACCCCGGAGGAGTGGAAGGACTACTACAAGGCGAACGTCGAGTTCTTCGACGACCTCGGCTCGCCCGGGGGCGCGTCCAAGCTGGGCCTCATCGAGCGCGACCACGCGTTCATCGCCGCTCTGCCGCCGCAGAACCAGTAACCGCTGCGGCACGAGCGCCGCCAAGGTCCCGTACGGCCGTCACCGTGCGGGGCCGAGGTGTTTCCCGGCCCGTGTTCCGCGAAAGCCCGCAGGAGAAAGCAGAGTTCCGTGTCCGCAGCAGCCCCCGTCTCCTCCCGCCTGCCCGTCTTTCCCTGGGACAGGCTCACCCCCTACAAGTCGACGGCCGCCGCCCACCCGGACGGCATCGTCGACCTGTCCGTCGGCACGCCGGTGGACCCGGTGCCCGCGCTGATCCAGCGGGCGCTCGTCGCCGCCGCCGACAGCCCCGGCTATCCGACCGTGTGGGGGACGGTGGCCCTGCGGGACGCGCTGACGGGCTGGGCCGAGCGCCGGCTCGGAGCGGTCGGCGTGACGCACGAGAACGTCCTGCCGGTCGTCGGCTCCAAGGAACTGGTGGCCTGGCTGCCGACCCAGCTCGGCCTCGGCCCGGGCGACAGGGTGGCCTACCCCCGGCTCGCCTACCCGACGTACGAGGTCGGCGCCCGGCTCTGCGGGGCCGAACCCGTCGTCTACGACGACCCGACCGAGCTGGACCCGGCCGGGCTCAGGCTGCTCTGGCTCAACTCGCCGTCCAACCCGACGGGCCGCGTCCTGGCGAAGGACGAGCTGACCAGGATCGTCGCGTGGGCGCGTGAGCACGGCGTGCTGGTGTTCAGCGACGAGTGCTACCTGGAGCTCGGCTGGGAGGCCGAACCCGTCTCGGTGCTGCACCAGGAGGTGTGCGGCGGCAGCTACGAGGGCATCGTCGCCGTCCACTCGCTGTCCAAGCGGTCCAACCTGGCCGGTTACCGCGCGGCCTTCGTCGCGGGCGACGCGGCGGTGCTCGGCGAACTGCTCCAGATCCGCAAGCACGGCGGCATGATGACCGCGGCGCCGGTCCAGGCGGCCACCGCGGCGGCGCTGGGCGACGACACGCACGTGGCCGAGCAGCGTGCGCGCTACGCGCGGCGCCGTACGGTCCTGAGGGCGGCGCTGGAGGCGCACGGATTCCGCATCGAGCACAGCGAGGCGAGCCTCTACCTGTGGGCCACGCGCGACGAGCCGTGCTGGGAGACCGTGGCGCACCTGGCGGAACTGGGCGTCCTCGTGGCACCGGGAGACTTCTACGGCCCGGCGGGGGAGCGGTTCGTACGGGTGGCGCTGACGGCGACGGACGAGCGCGTGGACGCGGCCGTCAAGCGGCTGGCCTAGACACCCGGGCCGGCCACCCCGGCCGACCTGGACCGGGTCACGCGGCACCGCGCCGCCCGCCCCTGCCGGCGGCCGGAGCGCCGAGGGGCCCGGGGGGTGGGCACCCCCCCCCCCCCCCCCCGCCCGGGCGCGGGGGCCCGGGGCTGGCCCCCTCGGCAGGGCCGCCGCGGGGCCGG
>NZ_JBEXWB010000388.1:0-5442 GCF_040629645.1 Streptomyces sp. NPDC005899
GCACGGCGGGCCGCGGGCCCGAAGGAGCCCAGGGCCCGCAGCGCCGCCGTGCGCAACCACTCGCCCCGGTAGTCGGGCGCCCCCCGCAGCACCCGCAGCACCTCCGGGACGGCCTCGCCCGCGCGCAGGGCCGTCAGCCCGCACAGCAGCGGACTCGCCCGGTCGTACGCCCCCTCGTCCAGACCGACCTCACCGAGCCGGCGGCGCAGCGCCCCGGCGAGCGGGGCGGCCATGGCACCGAGGTGACCGATCGCGAAGCCGGCGTCGTGGGGGATCTCCGGCCGTTCCAGGGCCGCCGCCAGCGCGGGCAGGACCCTGGCGTCGCCGAGCCGGGCCAGCGCCTTCACCGAGGACCCCAGCCCGGGCGGCCCGCTGGCCCACTCCCGCACCCAGGCGCCCGGATTCGCGCACACGCGTTCGGCCAGGGCGTCGGCGGCGGGTGCCGCCAGCCCGAACAGCTCCTCCAGCACGTGCGAGGCCGCCTCGGCCAGCCGTGGTTCCGGGTCGGTGAGCTGGGTGCCGACCAAGCGGACCAGGCCCTCGTACGGGCCGCGCCAGGCCCGCATCAGCCCACCGCTCATCCGCACGGCGTCGATGCGCTGCCACGGGTCGGGGCTGCACAGCTGGTCCGCGAGCAAGGCCGTACGGTCCTCGACGCGGTCGTCCAGCCCCACGTGCAGGGTGCGCAGCAGATCGGCCGCCCACGGTGTGCGCCGCTCGGCGGACTCCGCCGCGGACAGCGCCCGCACCTGCCCCACGAGCGTCGAGGAGGCCCGCTCCACCACCGGCTCCACCTGCTGCGGCCCCACCGGGGCGGGCCCGGACCGCAGCTCACGCAGCAGCGCCGACACCACGCGTACGACGTCCCCGGGCAGTGCGTCCGCGGAGCAGCGGGCCAGCTGGGCGAGGGCCGCCAGCCGCAGCCCGGGCTCGTACGCCTCCGCGGCCAGCCGGCCCAGCCAGTCGGCCACCTGGCCCGCCAGCGGGCGGTGGCGCAGGGCGGTCCGGCCGGCGGCCTCGACGAGCGCGAGGCGCACCTCGCCGTCCGCCTCGACCGGGAGCCGCTCCCGCAGCAGGGCGAGCACCCTGACCGGGTGCCTGTGGAGTGTGGCGAGGGCCAGCGGGGCGGCGAGGCGTACCCCCGGGTCCTCGTCGGTCATCAGCTCGAAGAACACGTCCGCGCCGGCGGTGACGGCCGCCGCCGCCATCGCGTAGTTCGCGGCGCCCTCGATCTCGTCCTCGTCCAGATCGTCCTCGTCGTCCTCGTCCAGGTCGATGCCGCCGATGCTGGTGAGCAGCTCGACCAGGCAGCCCCGGTCCCGCACCCCGGGGTCCCCGACGAGCTCGAAGAGGAAGGGGATGGAGGCGAGCGTGCACGCGTACACGTCGCCCTGGTGGTGCACCGCGCCGTACATCCCGTCGAGGGCGCTCTCGCGCTCCGCCGCGTCGGCGGAGGCGAGCCCCCGCAGAAGCGCCGGCACGTCGTCCGCCGGCCCGTAGGCATGCTCCATCGAGGCCCAGTCGACCTCGTCGATCCCCGCGAACACGCCATGCCCTCCCCGTGTCGTGCCCTGCCGCACGGCCCCGGCGGAAAACCGGGTCCATGAAGCAGTGTCTGCGCAGAGTGTGCACCACGGGCAGCTGAATCCACCCTCCACTTGTGGCCTTTCCTCGGGCCGTGTACGGGCGGCTACGGAGCGCCCGCGCCGCGTCAGTCCGCCTCATCCGCCGGGCAGCGGCCGGGCCCGTCCCGGATCGGTCAGCGGGGCGAGCAGATCGCCGTGCTCGGCGAGGCGGGCCGCCATGTCGCCGGCCAGGAAGACCAGGTCCGCGGGGGCCCGGCAGGCCGCGACCTCGTCCCAGGTGACGGGCGCCGACACGGACGGGCTGTCCTTGGCGCGCAGAGTATAGGGGGCCGCCGTGGTCTTGGCCGCGGCGTTCTGGCTGAAATCGACGAACACCTTCCCCGGACGCAGGGCCCGCGTCATCCGGTGCACGACCAGCGCGGGCAGCGCCTCCTGGGCCTCGACGGCCAGGCGCCTGGCGTACGCGGTCACGTCCTCGGAGGGGGTGGGCCGCAGCGGGACGAGCAGGTGCAGGCCCTTGGATCCCGAGGTCTTCCCGTACGCCGCCAGGCCGTCCGCCGCCAGCCTCTCCCGCAGCCAGAGGGCGACCTCGCAGCACTCGACGACCGTCGCGGGCGCTCCTGGATCCAGGTCGAACACCATCCGGTCCGCGACCGCCGGCGTGTCCTGCCGCCACTGGTGGGTGTGGAACTCCACCACCAGGTTCGCCGCCCACATCAGCGAGGGGAGGTCCTGGACGAGCACCTGGCGGGCGCCGGGGTCGTCCGAGCGGGGGACGGGGGCCGTCCGCACCCAGCCGGGCGTACCGGGTGGCGGATTCTTCGTGAAGAAGCGCAGCCCGTCGGGGCCGTCCGGGTACCGCAGGAAGGACAACGGCCGGTCGTCCAGGTGCGCGAGCATCACGTCCGCCGCCGTGGCCGCGTAGTAGTGCAGCACCTCGCCCTTGGTGGTCCCGGTGGCCGGGTACAGCACCTTGTCGAGGTTGCTGAGCGCCAGCCGCCGCCCCTCCACCTCCGTGATCGGCGTCATACGATAAGAATCACATGAAATCGGGTGTGTGTGGTGATCCTGGGTGTAAGGGGTGCAGAGTGAGGTCCATCTGGAACGGCTCCATCTCGTTCGGGCTGGTCAGCATCCCGGTCAAACTGATGAACGCCACCGAGAACCACTCGATCTCCTTCCGGCAGATCCACCTCGCCGACGGTGGCCGGATCCGTTACCGCAAGGTCTGCGAACTCGACGAGGAGCAGGTCCCCGCGTCGGACACCGTCAAGGCGTACGAGGAACCCGACGGCACCGTGATCCCCGTGACCGACGAGGACCTCGCCTCGCTCCCGCTGCCCACAGCCAAGACGATCGAGATCGAGGGCTTCGTGCCCGCCTCCGCGATCGACCCGCTCCAGCTGGACTCCGCCTACTACCTCTCGGCCAACGGGGTTCCCGCGGCCAAGCCCTACGCCCTCCTGCGCGAGGCCCTGAAGCGCAGCGGGAAGGTCGCCGTCGCGAAGTTCGCCCTGCGCGGGCGTGAACGCCTCGGGATGCTGCGGGTGGTCGACGACGTGATCGCGATGCACGGACTCCTGTGGCCGGACGAGATCCGCGCCCCGGAGGGTGTCGCCCCGGAGTCCGGCGTCACGGTCCGCGATGCCGAACTCGACCTGGCCGACGCCCTGATGAACACGCTCGGGGAAGCCGATCTCGACACGCTCCACGACGACTACCGCGAGGCGGTGGAGGAACTCGTCACGGCGAAGGCCGCGGGGGAGGCGGTGGAGCCGGAACAGGACGAGGAGGCGGGCGGGGGCAAGGTCATCGACCTCATGGCGGCGCTGGAGAACAGCGTGCGGGCGGCCAGGGAGTCCCACGGCGCGAACGGGGGCGGGGCTGGGGGCGAGGACGAGGTGGCGGACGTGCACCACATCACCTCCGGCGGGACGCGGAGGAGGCCGGCGGGGAGCACGCCGGGCGGGGAGGAACCGGCTGCGGGCGAGCAGGCTCCGGGCAGGGCTGCCGGCAAGGGGGCCTCCGGGCAGCGAGCGGCGGGGACGAAGGCACCCGCGAAGAAGGCACCCGCGAAGAAGGCACCCGCGAAGAAGGCACCCGCGAAGAAGGCGGCGGAGAAGACTACGGCGTCGAGGAAGGCGGCGGAGAAGAGCACCGCCGGACAGGCGCCCGCGAGGAAAAGTGCGGCGCGGGAGGCTGCAGGGGGAGGGGCGGCGAAGAGGACGGCGGCGAAGCCCGCAACCACCAGGAAGACCGCGGAGAAGAGGACGGCTTCGAAGAAGGCGGAAGGGAAGCAGGGAACGCAGGGAACAGGGAAGCGTGCGGAAGGGAAGCCGGCGGCAGGGAAGCGAGCTGCCGGGAAGACGGCCTCCGGCAGCCGCGCCACCCCCGGGAAAACGGCCGCTTCCCCGAGGAAGCGCACCTCGGCCTGACCTCGCCACGGGTGCGGTCGCGCGGCCTTGACCAGGGACTCGCCACAGGTGCGGTCGCACGACCCCCATCAGGGCTCCGCCGGGGTCACCTCCCCCGGGAGCGGGCGCCAGCCGCCGGGGAGGAGGCGCGCCCGCCGCCGGCGGGTCTACGCGGGGTCGAGCGGGATCGAGGGCAGGTCCAGGCCGTAGTGCCCCCGCTCGACGACGTACGTGCAACTCGTGTACGTGTAGCCCGCCTTGACGTCGGACCCCGACGCGTAGCTGTCCACGGCCGCCGTGGCCCCCGTGCCGTGCTTGTACAGGAAGTGGTACTCGCCCGCCGGAAGCCGCAACCGCGCCTTCGGATAGGACTTCCCGCTCGCCTTGCACGCCCGCGAGGCGCCGGTGGACTCGCTGCTGTACCGCTCGCAGCCACCACACGTCTTCAGCTTCACCGAGCCGGTGACCGGGCCGGTGTAGAGGACCTCCACCTCGTTCGGCGCGTCGTTGCTGATGACGAGCTCCATGCGGGCGCCACCCGGCGCCTTCCTAGGAGGTAGCCGCTTGCCGGCCGCAGGACGCTCCTCGGCTATCTCGGCGGCCGTGGCGATGTCCCTGGCGTGCCGGGCGCGCCCGTCGCCCTTGTGGGCGGACGCGAAGTCGGTGAGCGTTTGCCGGGCCTCGGCGAACTTCCCCTGCTCGAACTCGTCCACCCCGCAGGCGTACACGCCGTCGACCACGCCGGAGTCGGCCTGACGGCTCAGCACGGACACCGAGACCTCGGGAAGCGACGCGACCAACGTGCTCATCCGGCGCAGGTCCTCGGTCCCGCCGCAGGGATCGGCCGCGAGGGCGGCCACCTGCTGCCGGATCTTCCCGCTGACGGCCGGCCCGACCCGGCCGGCCTGTGCGGAGCCCGGGAACTCGCGCAGCAGCGCGCTCAGTTCCTTGTAGCCCGCCTCCGTGCCGCCGGCGCCCAGCCGTGACACGCCGCAGGCGTACAGCGACTCCGCGAGCGGGGTGTCGGGCCGGCCGACGAGGTCGCCCAGCAACTCCCGGTCCACCGTGTCGGGGATCGTGCGCAGATACGTGAGCGGATCCACGGCCTGGCAGTGCCTCTTCGCCTCGTAGGGTATGGAAACGGCCTCGTAGAACGCCTCCAGACGCGCGGGCACGAGGGCGGCCGCCTTCGATCCGCGGTGCTCCTCCCCCAACTCCCGGTAAGTGGCCAGCGCGAGGTGGAAGTCCGGCTCGGACAGCAGGAAGGGGCTCTTCGACGCCTTGGCGACCAGGGCGTCGCCCTCCTCCAGCCTGTCGAGCAGCTCCTGCTCCACCGCCTCGTCCCGCGCGGAGCCGTACGCCAGGGTGCCGGCGACCGGCACGGCGAGCAGGAGCAGCCCCAGCACGGCGGCCGGGAGCGGACCGGGCCGGCGGCCCGGATC
>NZ_JBEXWB010000389.1:0-5420 GCF_040629645.1 Streptomyces sp. NPDC005899
CCGACATGACGGGCGGATCGAGCCCGGCCGCCCGGGCGGCGACCACCGCCCGGCCGCGCGGCCAGTCGAGCCCGGCCTCCGTCCGTACCCCGAGGTCGGCCCGCAGATCCGCCTCGCCCAGCGCGATGCCCCGCACGGCGGGATGGGCCCCGGCGATGGAGTAGGCGTGCTCGACCGCCAGCGCCGACTCCAGCAGCGGATACAGGGGCACACCCGGTGCCAGCTCCACCACATGGTGCACGGACGCGGCGTGCGTGATCTTCGGCAGCCGCATCCCGGCGAGCCCCGGCAGCCCCGCCAGCGCCTTCACGTCCTCCTCGCCCCGCACCCGCACGTGCACCGGCACCGCCGCCGGGTCCGTGGTGACCGGATCCGCGAGGAGCTCAGCCGTCGCCGCCCGCGCGTACTCCTTGCGGTCCCGTGCCACCGCGTCCTCGAGGTCGACGATCACCACGTCCGCGCCCGAGCCGAGGGCCTTGCGCACCACGTCCGGCCGGTCCCCGGGTACGTACAACCAGGTCAGCGCGCCCGGCCGCGGGCTCACCCCGCCCGCGCTCACCGCGCGCCCTCCGCCCGGAGGGCGGCGACCGCCGACGCCGGCAGGCCCAGCTCCGCCAGGATCTCGTCCGTGTCCGCCCCGTGCGGCCGGCCCGCCCAGCGGACCGCCCCGGGCGTCTGCGACAGCCGGAAGAGCACGTTCTGCATCCTCAGCGGCCCCAGCTCCGGATCGTCGACCTCGGTGATCGTCCCCAGCGCCCGGTACTGGGGGTCCTCCATCACGTCCCGGACGTCCTGGACGGGCGCGACGGCCGCTTCCGCCTTCTCGAACGCGGAGACCACGTCCTCCCGGGTGCGCCGGGCGATCCAGTGGCCCACGGCCTCGTCGAGTTCGTCGGCGTGCTCGGCGCGCGTGGTCCCGGCCGCGAACCACGGCTCCTCCGCCAGCTCCGGGCGGCCCACCAGCCGCATGACGCGCTCGGCCACGGACTGCGCCGAGGTCGAGACGGCCACCCAGTGACCGTCGCAGGTGCGGTAGGTGTTGCGCGGGGCGTTGTTCAGGGAGCGGTTGCCGGTGCGGGGCTGGACATGGCCGAGCTGGTCGTACCAGAGCGACTGGGGCCCCATCACCATCAGGATCGGCTCGATGATCGCCATGTCGACCACCTGCCCGAGCCCCGTGAGGCCGCGCCCCGCCAGGGCCGTCATCACCGCGTACGCAGTGGCGAGGGCCGCGATCGAGTCGGCGAGCCCGAAGGGTGGCAGCGTGGGTGGTCCGTCCGGCTCACCGGTGACGGCGGCGAAGCCGCTCATCGCCTCGGCGAGCGTCCCGAAGCCCGGCCGGTGCGCGTACGGGCCGAACTGGCCGAAGCCCGTGACCCTGGCCAGCACCAGGCGGGGATTGACCGCGCGCAGTTCCTCCCAGCCGACGCCCCAGCGCTCCAGGGTCCCGGGCCGGAAGTTCTCGACGATCACATCGGTCTCCCGGGCCAGGCGCAGCAGCACGTCCCGCCCGCCGGGGCTGGACAGGTCGAGCGTCAGGGTCCGTTTGTTGCGGCCGAGGAGCTTCCACCACAGGCCGATGCCGTCCTTCGCGGGTCCGTGCCCGCGTGAGGGGTCGGGCCTGCGCGGATGCTCGACCTTGATCACTTCGGCCCCGAAGTCGCCCAGCATGGTCGCCGCGAGCGGCCCGGCGAACAGGGTGGCGAGGTCCAGCACCCGCAGGCCGGAGAGGGCGGCTGTCGTCGTGCTCATGCGGCATCGATCTCGCTTCGGTAGGGCATCGACGTCGAGGCGCCCGGCTTCTGCACGCACAGTGCGGCGGCCGACGACGCCCACGCCAGGGCCTCGGGGACGGAACGGCCCTCGCCGAGCGCCACGGCGAGCGTGCCGACGAAGGTGTCCCCGGCGCCGGTCGTGTCGACGGCCGTGACCTCGGGGGCGGGGAACAGGACCTGCTCGCCGCCCCTGGCGGCGTACAGGCAGCCCTCGCGGCCGAGCGTGACCACGACCTGCGGGACCCTCCGCAGGAGCACCTGCGCCGCCGCGTGCGGGTCCTCGCACCCGGAGAGGGCCGCGGCCTCGTGCTCGTTCGGCACCAGCAGATCGACGCAGTCGAGGAGCCCGGCGGGAAGGGGCTGTGCGGGGGAGGGGGTCAGGATCGTCCGCACCCCCCGTGCCCGGGCGCTCCGGGCGCCCTCCAGGACCGCGGAGAGCGGCAGCTCCAGCTGGAGCAGCAACAGGTCGGCCGCGGCGATGGCCGCGTGCTCCCCCGGGCCGAGTCCGGTCACGGTGCCGTTGGCGCCCGGGATCACCACGATCGCGTTGGTGCCCTCGTCGTCGACGACGATGTGCGCGGTTCCGCTGGGGCCGGCGGCGGTGTGCAGCAGGTCCGTGTCCACGCCCGCGTGTTCCAGGTTCATCCGGAGCCGCGAACCGTACTCGTCCGTCCCGACGGCTCCGATCATCACCACGTCACCGCCCGCCCGCGCGGCGGCGACGGCCTGGTTGGCGCCCTTCCCACCGGGTACGGTCCGCAACTCCCGTCCGGTGACGGTCTCCCCGCGCGCGGGCGCCCGGGCGACGCAGGCGACGAGGTCCATGTTGGTGCTGCCGAGCACCGCGATCGCGGTCATGAGCGGCGTACCTCCTGGTAGGTCAGTTCGGCGAGGGTGTCGAAGCCGACGGCGTCGAAACCGGGTACGGACGTGGCGAGGCGGTTCTTGAGGGGGGCGGTCCAGCGGTCGGGCAGTGCGGAGGGCCGTCCCGCCAGGAGGCCGGTGAGCGATCCGGCCGTCGCGCCGTTGGAGTCGGTGTCCCAGCCTCCGGACACCACGCGGCACACGGAGCGGCCGAAGTCGCCGTCCGCGTGGGTGAGGGCGGCGGCCAGCAGGGCCGCGTTGGGCAGGACGTGCACCCAGTGGTGGGTGGCGGCGTAGGCGGCGTGGAGCCGGTCCACGACCACGTCGAAGTCCGCTTCACCGCGGGCGGTCCCGATGCCCAGGCGCACGGCTCGCGCGTATCGGGAGCGCGGGGGCACCACGCGCAGTCCGGCCGCCAGGCAGCCGTGTACGTCCGTCCCGCCGCCGGCCGCCTCGGCGAGCGCCGCGGCCGTGAACATCGCCCCGTACACCCCGTTGGCCGTGTGGGTGAGCACCGCGTCCCGGTGGGCCTGTTCGGCCGCCGCCCCCGGGTCGCCGGGGTGCGTCCAGCCGTGCACGTCGGCTCTGATCTGCGCGCCGATCCACTCACGGAACGGATTGCGGTGGCGGGCGCAGTCCGGCGGCTCGAAACCGTCGAGGAGGTTGCGGTAGGCGATGCGCTCGGCGGTGAAGACGCGGCCCGCCGGCACCTCGTCGAGCCAGAGCCGGGCCAGGTCCGAGGTGCTGAATCCGGGCCCGTACCGCTGGAGCAGCCGCAGGGTCAGCAGCGGGTGGTCGAGGTCGTCGTCCTCCGGCATGCCGTCGATGTTCTCGGCGAGGGAGGTGGCTGCCGAGCGGCGGTTCCACGGGTAGGCGGCGGTGAGTGCGGCGGGCAGTCCCCGTGCCGTGAACCAGGTGGTGAGCGGCCAGTTGCCGGTGGCGCGGGCGAGGGCGCGGATGCCGGCGAGCGGCAGCTTCTCGACGGGCTTGCCGAGCAGGCAGCCCGCGGCCCGGCCGAGCCAGGCGGCGTGCAGGCGTTCGGGCCCGAGGGCCACGGGACGGGTGGGGGCCGCCGGCCAGTGCGGACAGGCGGCCCGGATCGCGGGCAGAGCGGTCGGCTCGTCGTCCGCCGAGGGGCTCTCCAGCCGTCCCAGTTCGTCGAGCAGCTGCTCGGCCAGCGCGCGCGGGCCACGCGGTGCGGGAGGCAGTGAGGCACCCGCGCGCTCCGGGGCGGGGCCGCCGCCCGCCGCGTACCAGCGCTCCTCGATGTCCCCCGTGTCCCGGCCGTCCTGTGCCGCCTGCCGCAGTTCGTGCCCCACCAGGTCCTCGGGCTGGACCCACGTCAGCCGCAGGGTCACCGCTCGCCCGCCAGGGCGGCGAACGCCGCCTCGTGCGAGCGGCGCCGGGCGGTGTCCCGCACGAAGACCTCCCGGGCGACCTCCGCGAGGGTGCGTGCCGGGGCGTGCAGGTCGAGGCGGCTGGCCTCGGCCACCGTCCTCACCCAGGCCGCGGGGATCGTCGCCTCGCCGTGGAGCGCGCCCGCGAGGGCGCCGGTCATGGTGGCGATCGAGTCGCAGTCGCGCCCGTAGTTGACCGCGCCGAGCACCGAGCGCCGGTAGTCGCCCCCGCCGACGAGCAGCATGCCCAGCGCGACGGGCAGTTCCTCGACGGAGTGCAGACGGGAGGGCCGGCGGGCGCCGAGCGAGGGATCGCGGTAGTGCGGGCCGACGGTGTCGAACGGGGCCACCGCGGCGCGCAGCGGACCCAGCGCGGACTCGAAGTCGGCGTGACGCTCCGCCGTCTCGCACACCGCCTCGATCGCCGAGCGGGTGCCGTCCTTGGCGAGCGCCAGGCAGGTCCCGACGACGGAGGCGGGAGTGGCGCCGGGGGCGCAGGCGGCGGCGACGCCCGCGGCGAGCACCCCGGCCGCCTCCCGCCCGTAGGAGGACTGGTGGGCCCCCGCCACATCCAGGGCCTCCGCGTAGGCGGCCTCCGGGTGGGCCGCGTTCACCAGCCCGACCGGGGCCATGTACATGGCCGCCCCGCAGTTGACGATGTTCCCGCTCCCCGCCTCCCGCGGGTCGGCGTGCCCGTAGTGCAACCGCGTGACGATCCACTTCTCGGCGAGGAAGATCCGTTGCAGCGGAAGTGCCTCGGCCTCCAGCTCCGGGATCCAGCGGGGGCGCGACATCAGGTCCGGGACGAGATGGTCCGCCACCGCGTACGCGTCGAGGTGGTCGCGGACGGTGCCGTAGACGCGGACCAGCGCATGGGTCATCAGGGTGTCGTCGGTGACGTGCCCGTCGCCCTTGTGGTACGGGGCGATGGGGCGCGCGGTCCGCCAGTCGTCCCCGTGCCAGGGGCCGACGACGCCGGTCACCCGGCCACCGTGGCGTTCGGCGATCTGCTCCGGGGACCAGCCTTCGACGGGCCCGCCCAGCGCGTCGCCGACGGCCGCGCCGACGAGTGCGCCGGTGATGCGGTCATCGAGGGTGAGTGCCGTGGTGGTCGGGCCGGCCGCGCTGGGCGCGGGCATAGTGGGTGTCATGTCGGAATTGTCCACCCGGCGTGGCCGGTTCCGTGGCTGCCAGGAGTCCGGCGAGTTCCATCAGGTCCGTGCCGGCGAACCGGGGCAGCGCACACCCCGCAAGGATCCGGCAGGCCTCCCGCCAGCCCGGCGGCACGGTGCCGATCCCGCCGAGCGCGCCCGTCAGCGCCCCGGCGAGGGCGGGCGCGGAGTCGGCGACCCGGGACAGGCAGGCCGCCGCGGGGACCGCCTGG
>NZ_JBEXWB010000390.1:0-5367 GCF_040629645.1 Streptomyces sp. NPDC005899
CGCGACTGCGGTGGTCGCGGCCTGCGCGGGGGCCGGCGCGCTGCTGGGCGGGTACGGGGCACCGAGCCACGGCCTCGCCGCCCTGGCCGGTCTGGGCGCCGCGTGGCTGCTGCTGCGCCACTGCGTGCGGCGCTTCACCGGGGTGACCGGCGACGTGTTCGGCGCGCTGGAGGAGACGGCGGCCACCGCCGTCCTGGTGGTCCTGACCTTCGGTTAGCGCGTGCCCCCGGGCCCGCGCCCTCAGCAGCCCCGGCGCCAGGCGCCGAGTTCGTACTTCTTGAGCAGCGAGCTCAGCCGGAGCCGCCGGGACTCCGCGCAGAACTCCGCCACGGGCACTTCGTACTCGGCGTGGAAGACGGCCTTGCCCGCCTCGACGAACGGGCTGAGGGCCGCGCATTCGCCGTACTGCGCGCACTGCTCGTTCACCGCGAAGTCGAAGTCGCCCACCAGTTCCGGGATCTGGGGCAGGTCGTTCTTCAGGCCGACGGCCATGCCGTGGCGGTGGACGAGGCGGGCGATCAGGCGGTTGTAGCGGAGCTGGTCCCGCGCGGTCAGCGGGAAGCCCGTGGAGTTGAGGTAGCCGTCCATGTTGTCCGGTTCGACGGCGTCGAAGCCCTTCTTCGCGCACATGGCGATCCGGGCCTCCATGAGCGGCTCCAGGACGTCGGTGCGGCGGATGTCGAGCCACCACTCCCCGTCCCAGCCGTTGCTCCTGCCGCGCACGGAGGCGGGGAACCCGTCCGCGTCCGGGCGGAAGTCCTCCCAGGCGCCGGTCGAGAGGTAGCAGATCACCTTGCGGCCCTCGCGGTGCAGCGCGGACACGGTCGCGGCGCCCTGGTCGAACCCGTCGACGTCGTAGACCGGGGCGTCGACCGTCGTGTCCACCCGGCCGGAGAGCTGCCACTGCCAGTCCACGCCCGGCTGCGGCTGCCAGCGCGGCACGGTGCGCGGTGCGCGGGAGGCGGCGGGCGGGTCCACGGGCGCCGCCCCCGGGGCGCAGCCGGCCAGTACCGCCGACAGGATCAGCGCGGCGAGCGCCACCCGCCCCCACGTCCTCGTACCCGCCGTCGTGCCCCGCATGGTGGTGCTCCCCCGCTAGTCCCGCCCGGACCGACGACCCTATCGCCGCAGTGCCCGACGGCCCCGCCCCCGTGAGCCGGGCGCAAGGGCGCGCGTAGGCTCATTCCCGGCACATCGCGGGGGCGTCTACGATGCGCCGGGCACGGTCGGCCCACCCCTCGACCGGCACATAACTCAACGGAAGCGAGATTTCACCACCGTGACTGCTCTCACTCTCAGCACTGCCGGTGCGGCGACGCTGCGCGCCGACGCACTCGTCGTCGGCATCGCCAAGGGCACTGGGTCCAAGCCCGGGGGCCTGGTCGTCGCACCGGGCGCCGAGGCCGTGGACAAGGCGTTCGACGGAAAGCTCGCAGACGTCCTGGAGACCCTGGGTGCCTCCGGTGCCGAGGGCGAAGTGACCAAGCTCCCCGCCCCCTCCGGGCTCAAGGTCCCGGTCGTCCTCGCGGTCGGGCTCGGCCCGGTGGCGGAGAAGGACGCCGGCTACGACGCCGAGGCACTGCGCCGGGCCGCCGGGAGCGCCGCGCGCGCCCTGTCCGGATCGAAGAAGGCCGGTTTCGCACTGCCTGCGGAGTCCGTGGAGGACGCCGAGGCCGTGGCGGAGGGCGCCCTGCTGGGCGCGTACGCCTTCACCGCCTACCAGGGCGGCGAGAACAAGCTGGCCCCCAAGGACGCCAGGTTCGGCAACGGCCCGAAGCTGCCGCTCGCCGAGGTCGTCCTGCTGGGCGCCAAGCCGCGTGACAAGGCCTTCAAGGCGGCCGCGGAGCGCGCCCTCGCGCTCACCGAGGAGATCAACCGGGCCCGCGACCTGGTCAACACCCCGCCGAACGACCTGTACCCCGAGTCCTTCGCGGCGGTGGCCACCGCCGCCGGCAAGGAGCATGGCGTCAAGGTGCAGGTCCTCGACGAGAAGGCGCTCGTCAAGGGCGGTTACGGGGGCCTGCTGGGTGTCGGGCAGGGCTCGACCCACGGCCCGCGCCTGGTCCGCCTGGCCTACACGCACCCCAAGGCGGAGAAGACCCTGGCCCTGGTCGGCAAGGGCATCACCTACGACTCGGGCGGCATCTCGCTCAAGCCGGCCGGCCACAACGAGACGATGAAGTGCGACATGAGCGGCGCCGCCGCCGTGTTCGCCGCCGTCGTCGCGGCCGCCCGTCTGGGCCTCCGCGTCAACGTCACCGGCTGGCTGGCGCTCGCCGAGAACATGCCGTCCGGCAACGCCACCCGCCCGGGTGACGTGCTGCGCATGTACAGCGGCAAGACCGTCGAGGTCCTCAACACCGACGCGGAGGGCCGCCTGGTCCTCGCCGACGCGCTGACCCGCGCGTCGGAGGAGAAGCCCGACGCGATCGTCGACGTGGCGACCCTGACCGGTGCCATGGTGCTGGCGCTGGGCAACCGCACCTTCGGTGTCATGGCCAACGACGACGCCTTCCGCACGTCGATCCACGAGATCGCCGAGGAGGTCGGCGAGGCGTCCTGGCCGATGCCGCTCCCCGCCGACCTGCGCAAGGGGATGGACTCCCCGACCGCCGACATCGCCAACATGGGTGAGCGGATGGGCGGCGGCCTGGTCGCCGGCCTCTTCCTGCGGGAGTTCGTGGGCGAGGGCATCAGCTGGGCGCACCTGGACATCGCCGGGCCGGCCTTCCACGAGGGTGCCCCGTACGGCTACACGCCCAAGGGCGGCACCGGGTCCGCGATCCGCACCCTGGTGAAGCTGGCGGAGCGCACGGCCGCCGGCGACCTGGGCTGACCTCGGGGGACGGCCGGCGCGTGGGTGCGCGCGCCGTGCCCGCGGTGTTCGCGCGCAGCGGATACGGCCCCGGGCATACGTCCGGGGCCGGGCGCGTTCGGTGGAAGTGGCTCTGACCGGCCAGTTTCCCGAACCCGCGTTCGCATCGGTGGCCGTCCGGGCCGGATGCCCGTCCGGCCCGGACCAGGGGCCCGCGTCCCGTCCGCCCGCAACAAGTGCGAAGATGGGTTCTCGGCAGGACAGGGCCCCCACCACAGGGCCGAATAACGCAAGCGGCCGAACACCAGCCGACCGGCCGGTCACACCCCAGCGACGGGGCCCGGCGTACGGCGCACATGCATGGAGGACGTGACGTGGCGAACGACGCCAGCACCGTTTTCGACCTAGTGATCCTCGGCGGTGGTAGCGGCGGTTACGCCGCGGCCCTGCGCGGAGCGCAGCTGGGCCTGGACGTCGCACTGATCGAGAAGGGCAAGGTCGGCGGCACCTGCCTGCACAACGGCTGCATCCCCACGAAGGCGCTGCTGCACGCCGGCGAGATCGCCGACCAGGCCCGCGAGTCGGCCCAGTTCGGCGTGAAGGCCACCTTCGAGGGCATCGACATGGAGGCCGTCCACAAGTACAAGGACGACGTGATCTCGGGCCTGTACAAGGGCCTGCAGGGGCTCATCGCCTCGCGCAAGGTGCACTACATCGAGGGTGAGGGCCGGCTCTCGTCGCCCACCTCGGTGGACGTCAACGGCCAGCGTGTCCAGGGCCGCCACGTGCTGCTGGCGACCGGGTCCGTGCCGAAGTCGCTGCCCGGCCTGGAGATCGACGGCAACCGGATCATCTCCTCGGACCACGCGCTGAAGCTCGACCGCGTGCCGAAGTCCGCCATCGTCCTGGGCGGTGGCGTCATCGGCGTCGAGTTCGCCTCGGCGTGGAAGTCCTTCGGTACCGACATCACCATCGTCGAGGGCCTGAAGCACCTGGTCCCGGTCGAGGACGAGAACAGCTCGAAGCTCCTCGAGCGCGCGTTCCGCAAGCGCGGCATCAAGTTCAACCTCGGCACCTTCTTCGACAAGGCCGAGTACACGCAGGACGGCGTCCGGGTGACGCTCGCCGACGGCAAGGCATTCGAGGCGGAGCTGCTGCTGGTCGCGATCGGCCGCGGCCCGGTCTCCCAGGGCCTGGGCTACGAGGAGGCCGGGGTCGCGATGGACCGCGGCTACGTCCTCGTCGACGAGTACATGCAGACGAACGTCCCGACGATCTCGGCCGTGGGCGACCTGGTCCCCACCCTGCAGCTCGCGCACGTCGGCTTCGCCGAGGGCATCCTGGTGGCGGAGCGGCTGGCCGGCCTCAAGACCGTGCCGATCGACTACGACGGCGTGCCCAAGGTGACGTACTGCCACCCCGAGGTCGCCTCCGTCGGCATCACCGAGGCCAAGGCCAAGGAGATCTACGGTGCGGACAAGGTCGTGGCCCTCAAGTACAACCTCGCGGGCAACGGCAAGAGCAAGATCCTGAAGACCGCGGGCGAGATCAAGCTCGTCCAGGTCAAGGACGGTGCCGTGGTCGGCGTCCACATGGTCGGTGACCGTATGGGCGAGCAGGTCGGCGAAGCCCAGCTGATCTACAACTGGGAGGCGCTGCCGGCCGAGGTCGCGCAGCTCATCCACGCCCACCCGACGCAGAACGAGGCCATGGGCGAGGCCCACCTGGCCCTGGCCGGGAAGCCCCTGCACTCCCACGACTGATCCGGTCCCGGGCGCGACGACCGACCACTTCCGCACTTTCGTAAGGAGCAACCGAAACCATGTCGGTTTCCGTAACCCTTCCGGCGCTCGGCGAGAGCGTCACCGAGGGCACCGTCACCCGCTGGCTGAAGGCCGAGGGCGAGCACGTCGAGGCCGATGAGCCGCTGCTCGAGGTCTCGACCGACAAGGTCGACACCGAGATCCCCGCCCCGGCGTCCGGCGTCCTGTCGTCCATCAAGGTCGCCGAGGACGAGACCGTCGAGGTCGGCGCCGAGCTGGCCGTCATCGACGACGGCTCGGGCGCACCCGCTGCCGAGGCGGCACCCGCCGCAGAGGCCGCTCCGGCCGCAGAGCCCGCCGCGGTCCCCGCCCCGGCGGCCACCGAGGCACCGACGGCCCCGTCGACCGAGACCGAGGCTCCGGCCGAGGCCCCCGCCGCGGAGGCCGCCACCGGCGCGTCCTCCGCCTCCGGCACGGACGTCACCCTTCCGGCGCTCGGCGAGAGCGTCACCGAGGGCACCGTCACCCGCTGGCTGAAGGAGGTCGGCGAGGAGGTCGCGGAGGACGAGCCGCTGCTCGAGGTCTCCACGGACAAGGTCGACACCGAGATCCCCGCGCCGGTCGCCGGCGTGCTGCTGGAGATCGTCGTCGGCGAGGACGAGACCGCCGAGGTGGGTGCCAAGCTCGCCGTCATCGGCGCTCCGGGTTCCGCCCCGGCCGCGGCTCCCGCGGAGGCCGCCCCGGCCCCCGCAGCCGCTCCCGCGGAGGCCGCCCCGGCCCCCGCAGCCG
>NZ_JBEXWB010000391.1:0-5367 GCF_040629645.1 Streptomyces sp. NPDC005899
CGGGCGGCCGGCCCGCCGCGCTCACGCGGCGGTGTCCCGTCCGCCGGATCCGGCTGCCCGCCTGTCACCCCGCATGGCGCCCACCCCCTTGCCAGGGCGCCCGGCCTCCTGAATTACTGCTCCCCAGGAGGATCGACCGAATGATCGGTCGTCCACTCGGGAGAGGACCATCCGTATGACGGCGCTGCTGGACGCGGCCGAGCGGCTCGGCCGCGACGAACTCGAGGCGCTGCAGCTGGCACGGCTACGGGCCACGCTGCGGCACGCGTACGACAACGTCCCGTTCTACCGGACGGCCTTCGACGCGGCCGGGGTGCGGCCTGAGGACTGCCGCTCCCTCCCCGATCTCGCGCGGTTCCCCTTCACCGTCAAGGCCGACCTGCGCGACAACTACCCGTTCGGGATGTTCGCGGTACCGGAGGAGCGGATACGCAGGATCCACGCGTCCAGCGGTACGACGGGCCGGCCCACGGTGGCCGGGTACACCGAGCGTGATCTGGACACCTGGGCCGACGTCGTCGCCCGGTCGATCAGGGCGGCGGGCGGGCGGCCCGGCCACAAGGTCCACGTGGCGTACGGCTACGGGCTGTTCACCGGCGGCCTGGGGGCGCACTACGGGGCCGAGCGGCTCGGCTGCACGGTCGTTCCGGCGTCGGGCGGGATGACGGCCCGCCAGGTGCGGCTGATCCAGGACTTCCGACCGGACATCATCATGATCACGCCCTCGTACATGCTGACGCTGCTGGACGAGTTCGAGCGGCAGGGGGTCGATCCCCGTTCGACGTCGCTGCAGGTGGGCATCTTCGGTGCCGAGCCGTGGACCGAGCGGATGCGCGCCGAGATCGAGGAGCGCTTCGCGATCGACGCGGTCGACATCTACGGACTGTCCGAGGTGATGGGCCCGGGGGTGGCGCAGGAGTGCGTGGAGACCAAGGACGGCCCGCACGTGTGGGAGGACCACTTCTACCCGGAGGTCGTCGACCCCCTCACGGGCGAACCGCTGCCGGACGGCGAGGAGGGGGAGCTGGTGTTCACCTCGCTGACCAAGGAGGCCATGCCGGTGATCCGCTACCGGACCCGGGATCTGACCCGGCTGCTGCCGGGTACGGCACGCGTCTTCCGGCGGATGGAGAAGGTCACCGGGCGCAGCGACGACATGGTGATCCTGCGGGGGGTGAATCTCTTCCCCACCCAGATCGAGGAGATCGTGCTGCGCACACCGGGTGTGGCACCGCACTTCCAGCTCCTGCTGACCAGGCGCGGCCGTCTGGACGCGCTGACCGTGCGGGCGGAGGCGAGGACCGGTGCCACGGCGGACGAGCGGGCCGCCGCCACGCGGTCCGTCGCCGCCGCGGTCAAGGACGGGATCGGGGTCTCGGTGGAGGTGGAGCTCGTGGATCCGCAGACGCTGGAGCGGTCGGTAGGCAAGATCAGGCGGATCGTGGATCTCAGGGAGACGGGTGACCCGGGCCGGGGCCGCTGACCCGGGCCAGGGCCGGCCGAGGCCGGTGTCTCAGGCTCGCGCGCCCGAGAAGCGTTCCCTCAGCTCCCTCTTGAGGATCTTGCCGCTGGCGTTGCGCGGCAGGGTGTCGAGGAACAGCACCTTCTTCGGGGCCTTGAAGGGGGCCAGCCGTTCGCGGGTGTGAGCGATGAGTTCCGCCTCCGTGGTCTCGCCGCGCAGTACGACGATCGCGGTGACGGCCTCGATCCAGCGCTCGTCGGGCAGGCCGACGACCGCCGCCTCGGCGACGGCCGGGTGGGTGTGGAGCGCGTCCTCCACCTGCCTGGAGGCGACCAGCACACCACCGGAGTTGATGACGTCCTTCACCCGGTCGACGACGGTGAAGTACCCCTCGCGGTCGCGTACCGCGAGGTCCCCCGAGCGGAACCAGCCGTCGCGGAACGCCTGGGCGCCGGCCTCCGGATCGTCCCAGTAGCCCTCGCAGAGCTGTGGCGAGCGGTAGACCACTTCACCCGCCGTGCCGTCGGGGACCTCCTCCCCCCGCTCGTCGACGACCTTCGCCTCCACGAAGAGGACGGGCCGCCCGCAGGAGTCCATCCGGCCCTCGTGCTCGTCGGGGCCCAGCACGGTGGCCAGGGGGCCGATCTCGCTCTGCCCGAAGCAGTTGTAGAAGGCGAGCCCCGGGAGCCGGTCACGCAGCCGCTCCAGGACGGGCACCGGCATGACGGAAGCCCCGTAGTAGGCCTTGCGCAGCCCACCGAGGTCGCGGGTGGCGAAGCCGGGGTGGTCGGCGAGGCCGATCCAGACGGTGGGCGGGGCGAACAGGCTGTCCCCCCCGCCCGACTCGATCAGGTCGAGGATGAGGTCGGCGTCCGGGGCGTCGAGGATGGTGTTCTCGGCGCCCACCGCCAGGTACGGCAACAGGAACACGTGCATCTGCGCGGAGTGGTAGAGCGGCAGCGAGTGCACGGGGCGGTCGCAGGCGCGCAGGTCGAGCGCGGTGACGGCACTGACGTACTCGTGGACCAGGGCGCCGTGGGTCATCATCGCGCCCTTGGGCCGGGCGGTGGTGCCGGAGGTGTACAGCAGCTGGACGAGGTCGCCGGCCTGCGGGGCGCGCTCCGGGGTGAAGGACCGGGGCGTGTCCAGCGCGCCGAGGAGCGAGTCCGGCGCGTCGCGCAGGGGGCGCACGGCGTGGCCGGAGGGCACGCGGGCGGCCAGGCCGGGGTCGGCGAGGACGAGGGAGCTGCCGGACTGCCGGAGGATGTACGCCAGATCGTCGCCGGTGAGGTTCTGATTGACCGGCACGTGGATCAGGCCGGCCCGGGCACAGGCCAGGTAGGCGATCAGGTACACGTCGGAGTTGTGGGCGTAGGAGGCGACCCGGTCTCCGGGGCGCAGGCCGTGGGTGGCGGTCAGCTCGGCCGCCGCCGTACTGACGGCCGCGTCGAGGGCGGCGTAGGTCCAGGTCCGTTCCGCGTACCTCACGGCGGTGTGCTGGGGCGTGCGCCGCGCGCTGCGCGCCACGACACCGTCGACTGTGCTGCTGCGTACACCGGTCATGCCGTGATCCTGTGCGGCGTGGCGCCGGGGGTCAAGAGCCGGGGCCGGTCCGGGACCGGCGTGTACCGCGCGCGGCGGTGACCGGGAGTGGGTCGCTTCGCGGCCGTGAACGTTCGGCCGCGCGGGCGACCGCCAGCGGCTGACGTAGCGTCAGAAATTTGTGCGGGCGGGGGCGGACAGGGCGGAGACGGCACAAGTAACCTCTGCTCCGGCAGAAACTTTCACCGCTTGGCGGGATTCTCGAAAGTTACTTTCGCGCGGTGCGGGCGCTGGTGCCGGGTTCCGGTGCCGGTTCCGGCACCGGCGCTCCGGACGTGAGGGAAGTGATCGCTGATGACCGGGAACGTGTCGGACCGGGGAATGAGCCGCCGGAGGACGGTCGGCGGGATACTTGCGCTGGGCGGGGCACTCGCGCTCGCCCCCATACCTTTCGCGGAAGCGGCCGGAGCGGCTGCCGGTGCGGAGACGGCGGGGACGGGGACCGGGGCGGCCATGGGATCGGAAGCGGGCGGCATCACGTTGCGCCGGGGCTCGGCCGCACGTGCCGGACTGCTGGCCGGGCCGCTCGACCAGCTCGTGGCGGACGCGGAGACGTACCTCGCCGGCTCACCCGTCCACCCGTGGTACGCCGGCGCGGTGCTGCTCGCCGGGCGCGGCGGGACCGTGGCCCTGCACCGGCCGATCGGGAAGGCCGTGCGCTATTCGGCGTACGACGAGACGACGGACACCGGCGTGGAGTTCCCCCCGGACGAGCAGATCGCGATGGCCGAGGACACGGTCTTCGACCTGGCGTCGGTGTCGAAGCTCTTCACCTCGATCCTGGCCGTCCAGCAGATCGAGCGGGGGGCCCTGACGCTGGAGGCGCCGGTCGCCTCCTACCTCCCGGACTTCGCGGGCGGCGGCAAACAGGACATCACGATCCGTCAGCTGCTCACGCACACCTCCGGCTTCCGTTCCTGGATCCCGCTCTACAAGGAGCCGACCCGAGAGGGGAAGCTCCGCCTGCTGTGGCAGGAGGTGCCGGCCTCGGCCCCCGGCACCACGTACCTCTACTCCGATCTCAACCTGATCTCGCTGCAGCTGGTCCTCGAGAAGATCACCGGCCGCACCCAGGACGTCCTGCTCCGGGACGAGATCACCGCTCCGCTCGGGATGCACCGCACCCGGTACAACCCGCCCGCCTCCTGGAAGCCGAAGATCGCCGCCACCGAGGACGCCCGGCTCCCCTGGTCGGGACTGGACCGCGGGCTCGTCTGGGGCGAGGTGCACGACGAGAACGCGTACGGCCTGGGCGGGGTGGCCGGTCATGCCGGTGTCTTCTCCTGTGCGTGGGACCTGGCGGTCCTGGGCCGCACACTGCTCAACGGGGGTGCGTACGGCCGCTCCCGAATCCTGTCCCAGGAGTCGGTGGAGCTCCTGTTCACCGACTTCAACACCGCCTTCCCCGGTGACGAGCACGGCCTGGGCTTCGAGCTCTACCAGCACTGGTACATGGGGGCGATGGCCACCCCGCGCACTGCCGGCCACACGGGCTTCACCGGCACCAGCCTGGTCCTCGATCCGACGACCGACTCCTTCCTGATCGTGCTGGGCAACTCCGTGCACCCTGTGCGCACCTGGCGTTCGGGGAGCGCGCCACGGGTCGCCACGGCGAACCGCATGGCCCGCGCCGTACCCGTCCGCCCCGCTCACGGCCGTACCGCGTGGTTCTCCGGGATGGCCGGCTCCGCCTCCGCCACGCTCGGCCTGCCGGCGCTGCGCCTCTCCTCCTCCGCGCCGGTGCTGAGCTGCGCGCTGTGGTGGGACACGGAGCCGGCCTCCGACCTCCTGACGCTCGAGGCCTCGACGGACGCCGGTTCGTCCTGGCGGCCGGTGCCCTTCACCACCGCGGCGGAGGAGGGAGGCCCCCAGGAGTCCCGGTCCCACCCCACCGGCTCGGTGTCCGGGTGGTCCGGGCGCGTATGGCACCGGCTGGAGGCCGACCTCGCGGGCCTGCGCGGACAGGCGGTGCTGTTGCGCTGGCGGTACACCACCGACCAGTTGTACGTCGGACGCGGCGCGTACGTGGACGACCTGGAGGTCCGGGACGGGAGCCGTACGCTCTTCGACGGCAACAGGCCCCGCGACGCCCGGCGTGTCGACGCGAAGGGCTGGGCCGTCTCCGCCGACTGAGCGCGCGCCGCCGGCCGGGCGGCCCGCGTGGACGGGTCCCGGGCCGTGTCCGGCCCCCAGGTCGTGCCCGTGTCCGGTCCCGAGGGCGGGGGACGCGTTCGACCGGAGAGCGCGGACGACCGGCAGGCGCGGAACCGCCGGGTTCCACGGTCGGCCGGCGCCGGGTAGGG
>NZ_JBEXWB010000392.1:0-5364 GCF_040629645.1 Streptomyces sp. NPDC005899
CTTCACCGGCGGCGTGGTCGGCGCCCCGACGCCGGGCGAGCGCTACGGCCGGGCCCTGAGCTTCCAGCCGCCGGAGAACCCGCTGCGCACCCCGCTGTCCGCTGCCGCGCGGCGCATCGGCGTCAACGAGTTCGCGTGGGCGGGGGTCGGCGAGGGCTACCTGATCCAGTCGATCAGCACGACGAACGACAGCGGCGCGCAGCTGTTCACGCACAACCACGCCAAGCCCGGCGACCGGGTGGCCCCGCACGCCCCCTACCACTTCGCCCAGGTCGTGCTGGCGGCCGAGGACGGCACCCACCAGATCACGCTGGAGAACTCGACGCACTCCCGGGGCGAGATCCCCGCCGAGGCCCTCGACGAGGTCATCGACGAGAACCTGGCCCGTTACACCGAGGACGAACTCACCCGGCTGGCCGACCGGGCCGGGCAGCGTGCCGCCGAGGCACGGCGCAGGGGTGCGGGGGAGCCGGAGACCGCCCGCCTGGAGGACTTCGCACGCGCGGCCAAGGCCCTGGCCGATGTCCACCAGGCGGAACAACTGCCCTGGTACTTCGACGAGGACCGGCCCGAACACGCCTTGGCGCTGCGCGAGGCATCCCTGGCGCGCTCCCGCGCCCGGGACCTGATCCGGGCAGCCGCGCCCGTGCCCGAGGGCAAGGACATGTGGTTCTTCCGGGCGTACAGCAAGCGGCCCGGCGAGTCGGCGCACGAGGTCAACGCGGCGCTCCTGACGGACGACTCCCCCGAGGTGGCCAACCCGCTGACGACGGTGGTGCTGCACGGCCACGCGCCCCGCCCGCACCAGCGGACCGTGCGCTTCGAGGAGGGGGAGCGCACCACCCCCGTGGACGCCGAGGGCACGATCGGCGGGCTCGCCCTGTCACTGGCGCGCGCGGGCCTGTGGAACCGGGCCAACGGCCTTCCGCTGCCGACGGTCACCCTGACCGGGTACGGCAACCGCTCGCAGGCCAGCGGCCGGGAGCGGGCGGACGCCGTCGCCAGGGCCCTCGCGGCCAGGCTGGCACGGGCTCTGGACACCCTCCAGAGCGGTGTGGGCGGCCCGCGCCTCGGCGTACGGCACTTCGGGGTCACCAAGTCCGGCACACGAGTGCGCAGCGCCACCGACCCCGCCCAGGGGCGACTGGTGACGATCGAGATCGACGACCGCCGCCTGGTCCCGCGGGAACCGGCCACCGGCGTCCAGGAGGTGGCCCGGCCCGAGGAGCCGGCCGCACCCCCGGCAGCCGGGCCGACGGCCACCGGGCCGAGGAGGCCGGAGCCCGCACCCACGCGTCCGGCCGCCGCCGGGCCCGAGACCGCGGGGCCCGAGACCGCGGGGCCCGAGACCGCCGGAGCCGTGCCCGCCCCGGGGCGCGCCCGGCCCACGCCGCCCGGCCGTTCCGCACAGGCAGGCCCGGAACGCAGGAACAGCGACGCTCCCCCGTGGGTCCTGGCACGCATCCGCTACGCGGAGGAGTCCGCCGCCTTCGACAGGCGGCTGGGCGAGTACCTCGCCGAACACGAGGCGGTGATCGCCGAGTTCCGGAAGATGGCGAACGCCGCCTGGGCGGCGGCGCGCCGCCACCGCCCACGTGAGCTGGCGACGTTCGGTGACACCAGCAAGTTCAAGGCGGGTGTCGTCGGCACGTCCCGCGAGGCGCTCCAGCGGGTGCTGAGGAGCGGGAACCTGCGGGAGCTTGTGGCGTTCCTGTACGAGGGGATCTCGAACGACCTCGTACCGGGGATGCTGGGCGGCGCCGAGGAGCAGCATCCGGAGATCGCCGCGGAGCGGCCGAGCCGGCGGCAGCTCGCCACGTACGCGGAGTACATGCGGCGGGCCACGGAGATCCAGGCGTCGGACATGACTCCCGCCGAGAAGGCGGCCGCGATCAGGGAACTGCCCCGGCCCGTCGCGGACCCCGCGCGGCCGGACGAGGTCCGCCCGCCGCTGAGCGAGGCGGAGCGCCGGTTCGCGGTCGACGAGGCCGGGCTGACGTGGATGCCGGCGACCTCGGTGTACGACATCGCGATGAGCGCCGGTTTCCAGGGACGGTCCGAGGACTCGGGCGGCCTGGTGGCGACCGGCACCGCCGGGTCCACCTACCGCTTCGTCCTGCACGCCGCCCGCATGAGGGAGCAGTGGGGCGTCGACCTGGACCTCGGCCTGATCCGGGCCGGAATGCTGGCCATCTCCCTCACGGTGGGTCACCACACCGCCCACGAGGTCATGCGCGGCGCCCAGTTGGCGATCGACGACGTGCCCGGCCACGACCCGGCCCTGGACTACACCGACAACTGGGGCCGGTACTGGAACATCCATCCGCTGGACGAGCGAGAGCTGCGGGAGAACGTCGCCCGGGACGGGCTCTTCCCGGACGAGCACGCCCAGGCACTCCTGGAGGAGCTGGAGCCCGCCGCGGGCACCGTCACACGCGAGGGCGGCCGCGCCGAGCTCCCGCACCGGCCGGGGCCGGCACGGCGCCCCGTCCACGCCCGCCCCGTCGCCACCCGGCCGAACCACCCAGCTCCCCGGATGCCCGACCCCCCCACCGCGCACCGGAGCGCGCCGGCCGCACCCCAGGAGGTGTCGCCGCATGAGGCGGAGGGGCACCGCGAGGCGGTCCTCGACGCCCTGTACGGGCTGGGCGCACTGCACGGCGTCGACCGGCACACGGCCGCCGAGGGACTGGAGCGGCTGGACCGGGTCCGGTCGGCGGACCGGGCACTGCGCGGCGGCTTCCTGGACCTGGACGCGCTGGTCCGCCGGGTGCTGCTGCTCGCCCCCTCCGACACCGTGACCGCCTCGGCACGGGGTGCGCTGATACGTCTGGTCACGGCCCCGTTCGCGGCGAACGCGCACACGGTGGACGCGCTGTCCGCCCACTACCTCGCCCAACGCGGCGTCTTCCACGCCGACTTCCGGCTCACCGACGCCCAGGGCCGCCCGCGCGGCTGGAACTGGCTCGGCCACCCCCTGCCGGCGGACTTCGATCCGGGCACCACCGGCCGGATCTCGCGCACCCCCGACGGAAGCACCGGTCACAGCGGGTCCGAGACCGCGCCCTGGCGTCCCACGGAGGGCCACCCCGACCCGTACCTCCTCCTGCTCGGCGGCGGGACCGACGCGGTCACGGTGCGTGGACTCGGCGGCTTCGCGCGTGCGGTACCGCCCGAGGTGTTCCACGAAGTGATGGCCCTCGACCGCAACCTGACGGGCCGTCCGGGGCCGCTGCTGCTCCACGTCGTCCGGCCCACCGCCGCATCCCTGGACCTGCCGCGCGGGCTCGCCGACCGGCTCGGACGGGAGGTGTGGGCCACCACCGGCCGGTCCGTCATCGGGCGCCTCCCGGACGCCCCGAACCGCTCGGCGGTCCTGCTGCTGGACGAGGTACGGCAGGGCCCCCGGGGCCAGTGGTTCGCCAACACGCCTTTTTCGGTGCCCAGTTCCCCCACCGACCCGGCGGACGAGAACATCAGCGCCCTCTCCGTCGCCCACCACGGGAACCGCTCCACGGGCTACATCTCGATGGACCTCGCCGAGTCCGACGACGGCGGCTGGTCGCGCACGCTGGCGCACAGCCGCCTGGGGACGGTCACCTCGTACACCCACCAGCGCACCGCCTACGACCCCAAGGGCGCCACCTCTCCCGTGCCCTGGGCCGAACTCGACCTGCCGGCACCGTACTTCCCGAACAACCACGGCCTGCCCGGCTCCGTCACGTGGCACACCCCGGACGGCGGGCGGACCGACGACGGGCCGCGGTTCGCCCGCACACTCGCCCGGCGCCGCAGCCTCGCCTCGCTCGCTCCCGAGCACCCCGTCGTGCTGCTCGTCTGCTACGCGGCGGCGCCGCCCGGTATCGGCGAGACACCCGGACTGCACATCGACGGCCCGCCACCGTTCGTGCCCGACCCCCTCGCGTCCGTGGCGGTCGGTCAGCACACGGCCGACGAGACGGGCCGCACGGTGTTCGCGACCACCCTGATGAACGCGGCCGTCCAGCCCGGGCACGGCGGGCAGGACGCCTACCTCAGCCTCCAGACCGACGCCCGGGGACGCGCCTATCCCTGGGTCATGTTCCGGCCGGAACCGGCCGGGGCCGAGCTGGACACGCGGGCCCGCGACGCCGGCCTGCACCACGCCCCCGGGCCCGCCCCCGAAGCGGTACGCCAGCGGACCCTGCGGCTGGTCCGGGCGCTCCGCCTGATCTTCGGCCCCACGGTCGACGACACCCCGGAGTACCCGGTGCTGCTGCGGGGCGTCGGCGCACTCGACCTGATGCGCGAGGCCGATCCGCACCTGAACCACGACGGTGCCCGCGCCTTCACCCTGGACCTGTACGAACAGGTACTGAACGGCTACCACACGGGCGGGCTCCCGCCGGGGCCGACCGCGCACTTCACGCCGGACAGCCACCGCGACCTGCTGACGGAGGCGGCCCGCCGCTGGGACTCCGGAGCCCGCGGCCCCCTGACCGGCTGGATCGCCCTCCCGCACCTGGTCCACGTGCTGACGGACCTCTCCTCCGCACCCCACCGGGAGGACGTGGCCCGGCAGGTCCTGGGGCTCGGAGCCGCCGCGCCGGTCGGAGAGGCCGAATGGTCCAGGCTGCTGTGGGCGTCGTACAAGGTCGCCACGGTGACCGCCCTCCTGGACCCGGCCGCCTTCACCGCCGCGGTGCTGCACCCGCACGTCCCCGACCCGGCGCGGTACGAGGAGGCGGTCCTCGTGGCGCGGCAGGCGGCGGCCGTCGGCCGCGACCCGTGGCAGCTCCACGAGCTGGCCGCCCACCACCTGGAGCAGCAGGGCGCGCTCCGGCCCGACCGGCTCCTGACGGACGACGACGGAGAGGCGTGGGGCAGGGCGCTGGACGGCGTCCCCCGGCCGCAGGGCACGTTCGACCCGGGCGTCGTGACCCTGATGGGGTACGCGGCCGACGGTTCGCTGGTGCCCGTCGGCACCGAGCCGGCACCGTGGGCGGCCGACCCGCACCGCCCGAGGCCCTTCGTGTACGTCGCCGACGGTGACGCCGACGGACTGCGGATACAAGGACCCGTACCACCGCGGGAGTTCGGCGAACTGGTCTTCCGGGACCCCGCGCTGCTCGCGGAGGACGGATACGCGGAGGTCATCGCGGTGGTGCCGCACGCCCGGCCGTCCGGCGCCGGACCGGCCGAGGGCGGCATTCCCGGCGAGGGCGCCCGGAACTCGGCACGCAACTGGTGGGCCACCCACAGTGCCACCACGCTCCACCACGATCCGGCGACCGGGACGTACACCGTCGCGGTGCTGCCGGGGCCGGACGGACAGCCCGCCACCGCGGGGACCTGGGGACGGATCACCCGCCCGGACGGCGACGG
>NZ_JBEXWB010000393.1:0-5360 GCF_040629645.1 Streptomyces sp. NPDC005899
GCGGCACCTGGCCGGCCGGCTGCCGCCCGCGGGCCGCAGCCGGCCGGGGCGGGCCCGCTACCGGTCCTCCGCGTCGCCCCGCATCGCCGTCCGGAAGCCCGTGTTGACCCCGAGCAGTCCTCCGTCCACGCGCAGCGTCGTGCCCGTGATCCAGGCCGCGTCCCGCGATGCCAGGAAGGCGGCCGCCGCCGCGATGTCGTCCGGTTCGCCGACGCGCCCCAGCGGGTAGAGGGCGCTCGCGCGTTCCAGGTCGGCGTCGCGGCCCGCCCAGGCGTCCGTGCGGATCGTGCCGGGGGCGATGAGGTTGACGCGGACCCCGCGCGGGCCGGCGTGGCCCGCGAGCGTCCTCGTCAGGCTCGCGAGGCCCGCCTTCGCGGCGCTGTAGGCGTGACCGCCGAAGTCCTGCTCCCCGTTGACCGAGCCGATGTTGACGATCGCGCCGCGCCCGGAGGCCACCAGGTGCGGCAGGGCGGCGCGGGAGCAGCGGTAGGGCCCGGTCAGCGTGATGTCGAGGGTGTGGGCCCAGGACTCGTCCGCCTCCTCCTCGAACAGCGGGGCGTCCTCGTGGTTGGCGTAGGCGTTGTTGACGAGGACGTCCAGCCGCCCGAAGGCGGCGACGGCGTGTGCCACCGCCGCCTCGACCGACGCCCTGTCGCCGACGTCGCAGCCCAGGGCTTCGGCGCTCCCGCCCCGGCCCCGTATCCCGTCGGCGGTGCGGGCGGCCCGGCCGGCGTCGAGGTCCGTGACGAGGACGGCCGCGCCCTCGGCGGCCAGCCGGCGGGCGGTGGCGGCGCCGATGCCCTGTCCCGCACCGGTGAGGAGCGCGGCGTGTCCGTGGAAGCGTTCGGGAGGAGTCACAGGGCCGACCGTACTGCCCTGACCAGGGCCTGGGCACGGGGATCGGCGGTGACACCCTTCTGCAGACCGTTCGTCACATAGCCGAAGGAGACGCCCGATTCCGGGTCGGCGAAGCCCAGCGACCCGCCGCGGCCCGGGTGTCCGAAGGAGCCGGGGCCCAGGAACGGGGCGGCCGGGCCGTGCAGCATGTACCCCAGGCCGAAGCGGGTGCCGACGACCAGGACCCGGTCAGGTCCGGCGGACTCCTCGGTGCGGGCCAGGGTGAGGGTGGCCGGGGCGAACAGCCGGTGGCCGTCGACCTCTCCGATCATGGCCGCGTAGCAGCGGGCCAGGCCGCGCGCGGTGGCGACGCCGTTGGACGCGGGGAGTTCGGCCGCACGGTAGGCGGGGTCGTTCTCGTCGGGGAAGGGGTCGATCGCCCCGAACGCCCTGCGGGTGAGCGAGGCGGGGTCGCGGTAGGCGTCGACGACCGACCTCTTGGGCCGCACGCGCAGGGCCCCGGTGGCGCCCTCGGCCGCCGGCGCCGGCACGGGGCCGATCCGGCCCGTCCGGTGTGCCTCGTCCGCCGGAAGCCCGAACCAGAAGTCCAGGCCGAGCGGCCGGGCGATCTCCTCGGCGACCCACCGGCCGATGGTGCGGCCGGTGACCCTGCGCACGAGCTCACCGATGAGCCAGCTGAAGGTCTGGGCGTGGTAGCCGTGGTCCGTGCCGGCTTCCCACTGGGGCTGCTGGGCGGCGACCGCCTTCGGCCCCGTGATCCCGTCCGCGGCCTCCTCGGGTGTCAGCGTCCGGTCGAGGGCGGCCAGTCCGGCGCGGTGGGCGAGGAGGTGGCGTACGAGCACCCGGTCCTTGCCGTTCGCCTTGAACTCCGGCCAGTACGTGCCGACGGGCGCGTCCAGGTCCACCTGCCCGCGCTGGTACAGCAGCAGGAGCACGGCGGCGGCGACGCCCTTGCCGGCGGAGCGGACGACCTGGACGGTGTCGACGGCCCACGGCTCACTGCCGTCGACGTCCCTCGTACCGGCCCACAGGTCGACGACCTTGACGCCGTGGCGGTACACGGCCACGGCCGCCCCGCGTTCCCCCCGCTCCTCGAAGTTGCGGACGAAGGCGTCCCGCACCGCCTCGAACCCCGGTGTCACCGTGCCCCGTACATCCACGCCTGCTCCCGCGCTGCCGCTCATCCCCCCATGGTGCATCGCGCCGCAGGCCGGGCGGGTGGCGGGTCACCCCCTGTTCACGGACGTGGAACGGACACGGAACGCGGGTCGAAGCCGAAGGGCAGTTCCAGGCGGTGCCTGCCCATCAGGTCCCCGTCGCAGAGGAGGTCCTGCGTGCGGCCGTCGGCGGCGATCACGCCGTCGCTGAGGATGACGGCGCGGGGGCAGAGTTCGAGGGCGTAGGGCAGGTCGTGGGTGACCATCAGGACGGTGACGTCCAAGGAGCGCAGGATGTCGGCCAGTTCGCGGCGCGACGCCGGGTCCAGATTGGAGGACGGCTCGTCCAGGACGAGGATCTCCGGCCGCATGGCCAGGACGGTGGCGACCGCGACCCGGCGGCGCTGGCCGAAGGAGAGGTGGTGCGGGGGGCGGGCCGCGAACTCCTCCATGCCGACCTGCCGGAGCGCGTCCGCGACCCGCTCCTCCAGTTCGGGGCCGCGCAGTCCGGCCGACGCGGGGCCGAAGGCGACGTCCTCGCGGACGGTCGGCATGAACAGCTGGTCGTCGGGGTCCTGGAAGACGATGCCGACGCGGCGGCGGATCTCGGCGAGGTTGCGCTTCTCGACGGGCAGCCCGGCGACCCGGACGGTGCCGGCCCCCGCGTCGAGGATGCCGTTCAGGTGGAGGACGAGGGTGGTCTTGCCCGCGCCGTTGGGCCCGAGGAGGGCGACGCGTTCACCGCGGGCCACGGTCAGGTCGACGCCGAAGAGGGCCTGGTGGCCGTCGGGGTAGGCGTAGGCGAGGCCGCTGACCTCGAGGGACGGGGCGGGGGCGGTGGGCAGGCTCATACGGTCCATCCCAGCAGACACACGGCGAGGGCGGTCAGGGGGAGTGCCCCCGCGTACGCCCACTGGGCGCGGGAGGCGGTCACCTCGTCGATGACGGGCATGGTGCCGGTGTAGCCGCGGCTGACCATGGCGAGGTGGACGCGTTCGCCCCGCTCGTAGGAGCGGATGAACAGGGCGCCCGCCGTCTTGGCCAGGACTCCCCAGTGGCGTACGCCGCTCGCCTCGAACCCGCGGGAGCGACGGGCGATCGACATCCGCCGCAGTTCGTCGGTGATGACGTCCCCGTACCGGATCATGAAGGAGGCGATCTGGACGAGCAGTGGCGGCAGACGGAGCCGCTGGAGGCCGAGCAGCAGGGAGCGCAGCTCGGTGGTGGAGGCGAGGATGACGGACGCGGCCACGCCGAGGGTGCCCTTGGCGAGGACGTTCCAGGCTCCCCAGAGGCCGGGGACGCTGACGGACACGCCGAGCAGCTCGGTCCGGGCACCGGGCACGACGAACGGCATGAGGAGCGCGAAGGCGACGAAGGGCACCTCGATGACCAGCCGCTTCAGCAGGAACCAGGGGGAGATCCCGGCCAGGGCGGCGACGGCGGCCAGCAGCGCCGCGTACAGCGCGAAGGCCCAGACGGCCTCGCGGGGCGTCGAGACGACGACCACGACGAAGCACAGGACGGCGGCGAGCTTGCAGTGCGGGGGGAGCGCGTGGACCGGCGAGTGCCCGTGCCGGTAGAGCTTGTGCGCGTGGCCGGCGCCCATGTCAGACGGACTCGGTGGTGCGGGTCTCGGGAGCCTCGGGCGTGCGGCGCTTGCGCACCGCCCAGAAGACGCCGCTGCCCACGGCGACGGTGACACCGACGCCGATCACTCCGGCGAGGCCCCCGGAGAGCCGGGCGTCGCCGACGTCCTTGACGCCGTAGTCGGCGAGCGGGGAGTCCGCCGCGCCGTGCTCGCGCACCTTCTCGTCGATGCCCTTGTCGGCGGCGACCTTCTCCAGGCCGTCGGGGCTGGCGGAGGCGTAGAAGGAGACGAAGCCGGCGAGGAGGAGCGCGGCGACCAGACCGGACGCCCAGATCGTGCGCGTGGAGCGCGGGGCGGCGGCGGGAGCCGCCGGGGCGGCGGGCGCGTCGACGAGCTGCCCGTCGACCCGGAGCTTGAGGGGGGCCGCGAGTCCGCGGGCCCCGTGGACCAGGTCGGGCCGGACCGCGATCACGGCGCCGACGGTCAGCGCCGTGATCGCCGCCTCGCCGATGCCGATCAGGACGTGCACGCCGACCATCGCGGTGAGGACCTTGCCGATGGGGACGTCGGTGGTCCCTCCGACGGCGTAGATGAGGGTGAAGGCGCACGCGGCGGCCGGTACGGAGACCAGCGCGGCCACGAAGGCCGCGGCTGTCGTCGAGCGGCGGGTGCGGGGCAGCACTCCGGTCAGTCCGCGGAAGAGGGCGTACGCGACGACGGTGGTGACGAGGCCCATGACGGTGATGTTGACACCGAGCGCGGTGAGGCCGCCGTCGGCGAAGAGGATGCCCTGCATCAGGAGGACGACCGCTATGCAGAGCACGCCGGTGTACGGCCCGACCAGGATCGCCGCCAGCGCACCGCCGAGGAGGTGGCCGCTCGTGCCGGCGGCCACCGGGAAGTTGAGCATCTGCACGGCGAAGATGAAGGCGGCGACGAGGCCCGCCAGCGGGGCCGTCCGCTCGTCCAGCTCCCGCCGGGCCCCGCGCAGGCTGACCGCGACCGCGCCTGCGGCGACGACCCCGGCGACGGCGGAGACGGGTGCGTTGATGAAACCGTCGGGTACATGCATGGAGGGGCTCCGCTTTCGGGGGATGCTGCGGGCGGGGTCGGGAACCGCTCAATGATAGGGCCTTGTTGCAAATCGCTCGCAAGAGCGCAGAGGGCTCAGTACCGCGCCGGTCGGTCACCGCCCCCCCACCGCCGTTATTTACGAACATATGGGACATTTAGGGAAGAGTTTCCCGCACAGGAGGAGCCGGCCCATGTCCCCCTCGATCCACGAACACACCCGGGCCCTGATCGTCACGGACGGCCCCGACGCCCGTTCGGTCCCGGTGGAGCTGCGCTGCGACCCGGACGACCCCCGCACCGTCCACCTCCGCCTGCCCGGCGGCGTCCGCCTGCCGATCGGCCGTGACCTCCTGGAACGCGGGCTGCGCTCCCCCGTCACACACGACGACATGCGGATCTGGCCGTGCGGCCGTGCCCAGCTGATCATCGAACTCCGCTCGGCGGACGGCGTCGCCGTACTCCAGTTCGACGTCGCTCCCCTGATCCGCTTCCTGGCGCGTACGGGCGACGAGGCCCCGGCCGAGCCGCCCGCCGCGGTCACCGGCAGCTGACCGACGCGGGGTCCCGGCCCGGCGAAGCCCTCCTCCCGCGCCCTCCAGCGCCCGGACGCCCCCCCCCCGCCGCCCAGGCCCCGCGCCCCCCCCCCCCCCCCCCGCCCCCCCCCCCCCCCGGGGCGGGGC
>NZ_JBEXWB010000394.1:0-5357 GCF_040629645.1 Streptomyces sp. NPDC005899
TACCGACCGGGCGCCGCCAGGTCCGGCGCTCAGCGGCCGCCGGTCCGAGCCGCGCGCACGACGGCGACCACGGCCTTCTCCAGCGCGTACTCCGGATCGTCCCCGCCGCCCTTGACCCCCGCATCGGCGGCCGCGACCGCCTGCAGCGCCGCCGCCACCCCGTCCGGGGTCCATCCGCGCATCTGCTGGCGCACCCGGTCGATCTTCCAGGGAGGCATGCCGAGCTCGCGGGCCAGGTCGGCCGGCCTTCCGCCCCGGGCGGACGACAGCTTGCCGATGGCCCGCACTCCTTGGGCGAGCGCGCTGGTGATGAGGACGGGTGCCACCCCCGTCGACAGGGACCAGCGCAGCGCTTCCAGTGCCTCCGCCGCCCTGCCCTCGACGGCGCGGTCGGCGACCGTGAACGACGACGCCTCCGCGCGGCCCGTGTAGTAGCGGCCGACGACGGCCTCGTCGATGGCACCTTCGACGTCCGCCGTCAGCTGCGACACGGCGGAGGCAAGCTCCCGCAGGTCGCTGCCGATGGAATCCACCAGTGCCTGGCACGCTTCGGGGGTCGCCGAGCGCCCCAGGGTCCGGAACTCCGACCGGACGAAGGAGAGCCGCTCGGCCGGCTTCGTGGTCTTCGGACAGGCGACCTCGCGCGCCCCCGCCTTGCGGACGGCGTCCAGCAGCCCCTTCCCCTTGGCCCCGCCGGCGTGCAGGAGCACGAGGGTGATCTCCTCCGCGGGCGCATCCAGATACGCCTTGACGTCCTTCACCGTGTCGGCGGAGAGGTCCTGCGCGTTACGCACGATCACCACCTTGCGCTCGGCGAAGAGCGAAGGGCTGGTCAGCTCGGCGAGCGTGCCCGGCTGGAGCTGGTCGGAGGTGAGGTCGCGGACGTCCGTGTCGGCGTCGGAGGCGCGGGCCGCCGCCACCACGTGCTGCACGGCACGGTCCAGGAGCAGGTCTTCCTGGCCCACGGCGAGCGTGACGGGGGCGAGCGGGTCGTCGGTGGATCTGCTTCTGGTGGCCATCGCGCTCCAGCATCCCATGCCCCTGTGACAACGCGGCCGGACCGCCGTAGGGACCCGGGACCCGTATCGGACGGTGACCGGGTGCCGGACAATGACCGGGTGAGCGACGTGAGACATGTACTGGTGCTGCCCGACCGCGATACCGCCCAGGAGGTGGCCGACGCACTCGCCGACCGCTTCGGCGTCGCCGAGGAACCGCTGCTCGTCCGGGACGCCCTCGCGGGGGAGGACGACGCCGAGGACGCCCAGTGGCTGGTCGTGGTGGAGGACCCGGCCGGGCATCTGGACCCGGCGGCGCTCGACACCTTCGCCGCGGAGTTCGAGGGGTGGCTCGAAGCACCCTGAGGTGGGCCCGGGCCACCGGGCCCTGAGGTACGGGCCCGGGCCACCGGGCGGACGGGCCCGTCTCGCCCGGCCCGCACACGTCTTACCGGCCCGTCCGTCCGGTCCGCCCGACCGGCCGCCCGGCCGGTGCGTTCGTCCGACCGGCCCGCCGGACGTCTCAGACGTTCGGATTCGGCCGTACCACGGGCGGCACCGCGAGACGCAGACCGAAGTGATCGCGGTACGCGGCCAGAACGTCGGCGTCGGTGTCCAGCACCCTCTTGTGCCGCTCGCCCGCCACGGTCGTGACGAGGGTGCGGCCGCTGAGCGTCACCCGCCCCGTGCCGGTACGCCGGGAGCAGACGAGGGACCGGGTGAAGTGGGAGTCCGGAGAGGTGCGGTGGTACCAGGCGCCGGCCCGGAAGTCCGCGAGCACGCGTGGCCGCAGATCGAGCCGGAACCGACGTGAGCCGTCGCGCAGCAGATCGAGATCGCCCTCCGGTGCCGCCTGGAGGCGAAAGGCACCACAGGGGTCGTCCTGCTCCGTGCGGTCGTCCAGGGCGAGGGGCCGCAGGGCGTGGTCGCCGAAACCGACATCCGCGAGCCACGGCCCCGAGTCGTCGTCGGTCTCCACGCGCAGTGCCATGTGGTCGTACGGGATGCCGAGACGGCCCCCGTCGCCGAAGACGCGCGCCTGGAGCAGGGTGACGCCGAACCCCAGTCCGCGCAGCAACCCGGCGAAGGCACCGTTGAGTTCGTAGCAGAACCCACCGCGGTGGCTCGTCACGATCTTGTCGACGAGCCTCTCCTCGTCCAGGACTATGTCCTCGCCGAGATGGACCGAGAGGTTCTCGAAGGGTACGGCCGTCAGATGGCGCAGCTGCAAGACGCGGAGGGCCGCAGCGTCGGCCCGGGCGGGGCGTACGGCGCCGATGCGTTTCAGATAGGCGCCCACGCGGTCCGCACCGATGGGCAGCGGGGCGCCGCCGGTCGATGGGGGTGGCGACGGCTCCTGGTTCATGGTGCCAGTCTGTCCCCGTCCTCGGCGCGGCGCCATGAGCCGCAGGTCGTAGGTCTGCTGACGGATGTCGCGGCCGCGGCTGACGCCTACCGTGTGCGCCATGACAGAACCCGAGCCGGCACGTGACGCGGAGCAGCGCAGGAAGGACGTACTCCACCGCCTTCAGCATGATGAGGACGCCTGGGTGGCCACGGCTTCCGCGGACGGTCTCCCGTACCTCGTGCCGCTGTCGTTCGTGTGGGACCGGGACACACTGCTCCTGGCCACCCGGCGCACCAATCCGACCGCTGTCAACGTGACGCCGTCCGGCGAGGTTCGCGTCACCCTGGGCCACACGCGCGACGTGGTGCTGATCGAGGGGACGGCCGAGACCCAGGAGGGTTCCGAGCTTCCCGCCGCGTCGGCGGACGCGTTCGCGGCGAAGCTCGGCTGGGACCCGCGCGACCGGCCCGCGTGGGTCTACCTGCGGATCACGCCCCGCACCATCAAGGCGTGGCGTGAGGTGAACGAGCTGGCCGGGCGTGAGCTGATGACCGAAGGCGTCTGGATCGACTGACCGAACTGATCGGCCTGACCCGGCTGAACGACCCGAGGCGCCCGGCCCCACCGGCCTTCCTGACGCGACCGGCCTTCCCGACGCGACCGACCTTCCCGACCCGACCGGCCGGCCCGCCCCTACCGGCGTTCCTGACGCGGTCGGCCAACCTGTTCCCATCGGCCGGCCTGTCCCCGCCACCGGCCGATCTGTCCCCATCACCGGCCGGGCTGTCCGACCGGGGCCGCCGCTCATGAGCGACCCGTCGCGCGCAGCCCGGCCCCGGCGCCTGTCACGGCGATCGCTCCGTCGGTATCCGTACGCAGCACCCGCGCCCCGATCTCCGTGAGCGCCCGGACCGTACGCGCCGCCGGGTGCCCGTACGGGTTGTCCGCTCCGCAGCTGATGAGGGCGAGCCGCGGATGTGCGCTGCGCAGGAGTGCGGAATCCTGGTGGGCGGAGCCGTGGTGCGCGACCTTGAGCACGTCGACACGCGGCAGCGCCGGGTAGCTCTGCAACACCCCGTGCTGAGCGGGTGGTTCGAGATCCCCGAGCAGCAGCAGGGTCAGGGCACCGGACCGCACGTAGAGGGTCACGCTGGAGTCGTTGGGCTCCTCCGTCATCGGAGCGGCTCCCCGGGTGCCGGCAGCCGGCCAGAGCACCCGCCAGTCGAGCACCCCCACCCTGCGGCGCTCCCCCGGCAGGGCGCGGACCATGGGTACGTGGGCGGCCGCGGCCGTCCTCCGGACGAAAGCCGCCTGCTCCGCCGGCTGGTCGAGCCCCGTGGTCTGCACGGCTCCGACCTCCCTCCCCCGCAGTACACCCGGAAGGCCGCGTACGTGGTCGGCATGGAAGTGGGTCAGCAACAGCAGCGGCACCCGGGTGATGCCGAGATCGCGGAGACACCGGTCGACGAGCCGGGGGTCCGGCCCGGTGTCCACGACCACTCCCGTGCCCTTTCCCGCGGCGAGCACCATGGCGTCCCCCTGCCCCACGTCACACAGGGCGAACGCCCAGCCCGGCGGCGGCCAGCCGGTCATGAGCCGGGTCAATGGCGCCGGGCGCAGGATCGCCAGGACGAGGAGCAGAGCGGTGACCGAACAGACCACCGGACGCCGCGCGACACGGCGGGCGGCCGGCACCAGTACGGCCGTGAGGACAGCCAGCAGCGCCGCGCCCGGCCAGCCCTCCGGCCAGGCGATCTCCGCTCCGGGCAGAGCGGCTCCGGTGCGGGCCACGGAGGCGATCCACCCCACGGGCCACCCCGCGACGGTGGCCAGTGCCCCGGCCGCGGGCATCGACAGCGGGGCCACCGCGAGCGCCGCGAACCCCAGGACCGTCGCAGGCGCCACCGCGGGCTCGACCAGCAGGTTGCAGGGGATCGCGACCAGACTGACCCGTGAGGCCAGGACGACGACCACGGGGGCGCAGACGGCCTGAGCGGCTCCCGCGGCGGCCAGCATCTCGGCCGGTCTCGGCGGGACGCCGTGCCGTTGCAGAGCGCTGCTCCACCGCGGGGCGAGGGTCAGCAGTGCCCCGGTGGCCAGCACCGACAGCAGGAAGCCGTAACTGCGCGCCAGCCACGGGTCGTACAGCACCAGCAGGAGAACGGCGGCGGCCAGAGCGGGCAGCAGTGATCTACGGCGCCCCGTGCCGATGGCGAGCAAGGTGATCAGCCCGCACGCGGCCGCGCGCAGCACACTCGGTTCGGGGCGGCAGACGATGACGAAGGCCAGGGCGAGCACACCGCCGAGCAAGGCCGTGGCACGCAGGGACACACCCAGCCGGGGCGCCAGGCCGCGGCGTTCACTGCGCAGGGCCGTACCCGGTGGCCCGATGAGGAGGAAGAGGAGGACCGAGAGGTTGGCTCCCGACACGGCCAGCAGGTGGGTGAGGTCGGTGGCCTTGAAGGCATCGTGCAGTTCGGGCGGGACCCGTGAGGTGTCACCCACCACAAGCCCCGGCAGGAGGGCCCTCGCGTCCGTGTCCAGCCCGTCGGTGGCTTCCCGCAGGCCGGACCGCAGTCTTCCGGCACCGCGCTGGAGAAGGCTCGGTGCCGCGGTGACGCGCGGCGCCTCGTCCGCGTCCGTACCGAGTACGGCCGCGACGCGCTCGCCCCCGTGGCGCGGTGGTGCGAGCCGCCCGCTGACCCGGAGCCCGGTGGAGGGCAGTAGCCGCTTCCACCGGGCGGCGGCGGCGCCGGGTGCGACCATGAGGAGCACCGGGGTACGGAGGCGGGTGACCGATCCGTCGGACGCGGTCAGCCTGTCGACCTCGGCGTCCAGGAGCAGTGAGACGGGTGTGCTGTGGTCGCCCCGCACCCGGGGCGTCGTCGGCCGCGCGTCGGAGGTGACGGTCACCTCGGCTTCGATCCGGGCGTACTCCCGAGCCAGTGCCGGAACGGGGCCCGTGCGGGTGTCGGCGCCGTGCAGCCCGGCCGTGGCCGCGCCGGCCGCCG
>NZ_JBEXWB010000395.1:0-5297 GCF_040629645.1 Streptomyces sp. NPDC005899
CGGCGAACTGACGCGCGTTCCCCGAGTCCCGCACCGGCCCCGACGGTCCGGCGCCCGGCCGTCCCGCCGGCCCGGCCGGACCGTCCGGTCCTCCCGGCGGGTGGAGCGCCCCCTCCGCCCGTACGGTCGAAGACATGACGCAGCGGGCACTCGACTCCTCCGGTGACCGGCCGGCCCCCGGCCGGCCCTCTCCCGCGCCCGCCCCGCCCTCCGGGCTGACCGCCTCCGAGGTCGCCGAGCGGGTCGCCCGCGGCGAGGTCAACGACGTGCCGGTCCGCTCGTCCCGCTCGGTCACCGAGATCGTCCGGGCGAACGTCCTCACCCGCTTCAACCTGATCATCGGCGTGCTCTGGGTGATCATGCTGAGCGTCGCGCCGATCCAGGACAGCCTCTTCGGCTTCGTCATCCTCGCCAACACGGGCATCGGCATCATCCAGGAGTGGCGGGCCAAGAAGACGCTGGACAGCCTGGCGGTCGTCGGGGAGGCCCGGCCGACCGTCCGCCGCGACGGGACCGCGGCCGAGGTCTCCGTCTCCGGGATCGTCCTCGGCGACCTGATCGAGCTCGGGTCCGGCGACAAGGTCGTGGTGGACGGCACGGTCGCGGAGGCCGACGGCCTGGAGATCGACGAGTCGCTCCTCACCGGTGAGGCCGACGCCGTGGTCAAACAGCCCGGTGACCCGGTGATGTCGGGCAGCTTCGTCGTCGCGGGCGGCGGCTCCTTCACCGCGACCAGGGTCGGCCGCGAGGCCTACGCCGCGCAGCTCGCCGAGGAGGCATCCCGCTTCACCCTCGTCCGGTCCGAGCTGCGCAGCGGCATCAGCACGATCCTCAAGTACGTGACGTGGATGATGGTGCCGACCGCGATCGGCCTGGTCATCAGCCAGCTCGTCGTCGAGGACAACGACTTCAAGGACTCGGTGGCCCGCACGGTCGGCGGCATCGTGCCCATGATCCCCGAGGGTCTCGTGCTGCTCACCTCGGTCGCCTTCGCCATCGGCGTCATCCGGCTCGGCCGCAGGCAGTGCCTGGTGCAGGAACTCCCCGCCATCGAGGGCCTGGCCCGGGTCGACACCGTCTGCCTGGACAAGACGGGCACCCTCACCGAGGGCCGCATGGACGTCACGGAGGTCCGTCCGCTGAACGGCGCCGACCAGGCGTACGTGGGCCGCGTCCTGGGCGCCCTCGGGGCGTCCGACCCGCGGCCCAACGCCAGCCTCCGAGCGGTCGTCGACGCGTACCCCGACGGGCAGGGCTGGGAGGTCACCGAGGCCGTGCCGTTCTCCTCGGTCCGCAAGTACAGCGGCGCCGCGTTCACCGAGGACGGCGGCGGCACGTCCGCCTGGCTCCTCGGCGCCCCCGACGTCCTGCTGTCCGACGGTGACCCCGTCCTGGCCGGCCTCGGGCACCTGGACGCGCAGGGACTGCGGGTCCTGCTCCTCGCCCGGGCACGCGGCCGGCTGGACGCTGCGGACGCCGTCGCGGAGGCCGTCCCCACCGCGCTGGTCGTCCTGGAGCAGCGGCTCCGGCCGGACGCCGGGGACACCCTGGCCTACTTCGCCGAGCAGGACGTCGCCGCCAAGGTGATCTCGGGCGACAACGCCGTCTCCGTCGGCGCGGTCGCCCAGAAGCTGGACCTGCCGGGCGCGGCACATCCGGTGGACGCCCGCCGGCTGCCCGACGACCCCGACGAGATGGCCGGCGAGATCGAACGCCACGCCGTCTTCGGCCGGGTCACCCCGCGGCAGAAGCGGGACATGGTCGGGGCCCTCCAGGCACGCGGCCACACGGTCGCGATGACGGGCGACGGCGTCAACGACGTCCTGGCGCTGAAGGACGCCGACATCGGGGTGTCCATGGGCTCCGGCTCCGAGGCCACCCGCGCGGTGGCCCAGATCGTGCTCCTGGACAACAGCTTCGCGACGCTGCCGTCGGTCGTCGCGGAGGGCCGCCGGGTCATCGGCAACATCACCCGCGTCGCCACCCTGTTCCTGACGAAGACCGTCTACTCGGTGCTCCTGGCGGTCCTCGTCGTCTGCTTCCAGGTGGAGTACCCCTTCCTGCCGCGCCACCTCACGCTGCTCTCCACGCTGACGATCGGCGTGCCCGCCTTCTTCCTGGCGCTCGCGCCGAACAAGGAGCGGGCCCGCCCGCACTTCGTGCGCCGGGTGATGCGCTACGCGGTCCCCTCCGGGGTCATCGCGGCGGCGGCCACCTTCGTCACGTACCTGGTGGCCCGGCACCACTACGCCGGGGCGGGCGCACTGGGCGCCGAGACGAGCACGGCGACGCTCACGCTCTTCCTGGTCTCGATGTGGGTCCTGGCGATCATCGCCCGCCCCTACACCTGGTGGCGGATCGTCCTGGTGGCGTCGATGGGGCTGTGCTTCCTCGTCGTGCTGGCGGTGCCGTGGCTCCAGCACTTCTTCGCGCTGAAGCTGGTGGGGCCGGTGATGCCGTGGACGGCCGTCGGGATCGCGGCGGCCGCGGCGGCACTGCTGGAACTGACCTGGCGGCTGGTCGGCCGCCGCTCCCCCACCTGAACCGCGCCCGCCACGGCCCGGACACGGTTCAGTCGAACCAGCGGTCCCGGGCCAGCTCCTCCGTCCGGGACGGGTCCTCCAGCAGGGCCGCCACCTCGAAACGGCGCGGCCACTGCCCGGCGGCCCAGGCCAGGCCCGCCGCCACACCCTCCAGGGTGGACGCGTGCACCACCCCGTCCGGGGTGCGGCGCCAGTCCAGCTCGACGCCGCCGGCCCGTAGTTCCCCGTGCTCGACGTACGTCTCCGGGGTCCCGGCGCCCAGCAGGGCGCGCACCGATTCCGGTACGCGGTGCTCCTCGCCCTCCGTCGTCACCTCGGCCTCGACCGTCTCACCGAGTCGCCGCACCTGGAGCAGCTCGGCCAGCTCCGCCGCCCGGACGGGGGCGACCGGCAGCAGCGGGATGCCGGCGGTCAGCGGCAGCACGTCCGGGGCGTCGGCGATCACGGCGTCCGCCGCGTCGACCACCCGCACCTCGTCGTCGACCACGGCCCGCAGCTCGTCGGGCAGCGTGACCTGCTCGGGTTCCAGCTCGGCGAGCGCCGTGTAGAGCGAATGCAGCTGGACGGGCCCGACGGGCCGGTCCTCGTCCGCGAGCCGGCCCAGCAGCTCGGCCGCCCCGCCGGGCTCGTCCAGCAGCGCGGCCACCGACGTCCGTACGCCGAGGGCCCGCAGCACCTGCGCGTCGTCGAAGCCCGTCGCGTCGGCGGGGTCGTACAGGCCGGCCAGGCGGGGGTCCCCGCCGGCCGCGCGCAGGCCCGCCGGGCGCCGGCCGCCGAGGACGGGGTGGTCGCGCAGCCACCAGGCCGTGTACGGGCGGACGGACTGCGTCGTGCCGTCGGGGAGCAGGACCCGGACCGGCTGCGTCAGCGCGTCGCGCAACGGGGGCCGGGCGAGCATCGCGAGGGCCTGCGGCCAGGCGTCGTCGTCGACGAGGTCGAGGTCGCGTACGGCGACGAGCTCGGTGGCGACCGGCGGGACGGGGGTGTCCGGGAGCTGGTCGAGCACGTCCTCGCACCACACGTCGACGGCGTCGAGGAGCCCCGCGTCGTCGGGTTCGGCGAAGTCACCGTCCCGGGGTTCGAGTTCGTCGGGGTCCAGCACGACGTCGGTGGCCCGCACGAGTGCGAAGGTGGCCAGCACGCCGCAGGCGGTGAGGGGCTGTTCGCCCCACCGCTCGGCCAGCTCCGCGTCGCACAGGGCGAGTTCGCCCTCGCGCATGACCTGGGCGAAGGGGCTGCCGGGCAGCACCAGCTCACCGGCGGGCGCCGCCTCCCCGTCCTCGTCGGGCAGTGCGAGGGCGCCCAGCCAGGGTTCGTCGCCCGGTTCGAGGTCCGCGTCCCGTACGAGGGTGAGGACGGTGTCGGCGAGTTCGTCGCCGTCCAGGGCGTCCTCGTCCCAGATCTCCCCCGCGTCCAGCGACCCGGCCACGGCGGCCCGGACCTGAGGTGTCGTCAGGACGGCCCGCGGGGTGGCGGGCAGGGCGCCCAGCTTCTCCAGCAGCGGGTGGGCGGCGTCGGGGTGGGCGACCTTCAGCCCGAGCCGCGACAGCCGGGAAAGGACGGGCGCCGTCAGGGCGTCGGGCAGCGGCAGGAGGACCTGGCGGGGCCCGATCGTGGTACGGGGCGGGTGGGAGTCCGTGGGCCCCGCCAGCGGGACGGGGAGGCCCGAGAGGCGGTCCGGGTCCACGCCGGACAGGCTGTCGTACAGCCTGCGCCACCAGTCCGGGTCCCGCTCCAGGCCGGCCAGCCGGTCGATGGCCTCGGTCAGCGGGACCCGGGCGACGCCGAGGGTGCGGAGCTCGGTGCGGCGCTCCAGCCCGGCGGGCAGCAGGCAGGGCAGGACCTCGGCGAGGACCCGTACGGTCTCGGCGCCCACTCCCTCGACGACCTCCGCCTCGATCGGCCGCAGCCCGGCGGGCGCCGTGCCCGGGGTCCCGGCGCCGGTCTCCCAGTCGCCCCACTCCCCGCCGCCGGCGGCCTCCGGGTCACGGGGGGCGGCCGGTTCCAGGAAGGCGATGCGGGGCAGCCGTTCCAGGATCGCGGCCCGCAGCGCGCCGTCCAGCACGCCCTTGCCGAGCGGCCCCGGCACGAGCGCGATCGTGGCCGTGGACAGGGGCTCCCACCCCGCGAGCAGCTCCGCGTAGGCGTCGGCGGCGCGCTGCACCAGGAAATCGGTCAGCGGACCGGGGGCGGGGTGCCTGCGCGTGGTGTCCAGCGGCAGCGAGGCGATGAGCAGTGCGGGGACGCCGAGCGGCTCGTCGGTGGGCGTCGGCGCGTGCACCACGGGGGCGGTCCGGGGGTGCTCGGGCCCCCCGTCCTCCGCGACCGGCACGGCCCAGGTCACCGACCAGTACGGCCGCAGCCGCTCCTCGACGGGCCGGCCGGCCAGCAGGCCGGGCTCCAGGGAGCCGTGGCGGGAGACGGTGCGCCAGCGGCGGGTGCCGTGCGCGCTGTCGTCGACGTGGGTGTACGGGCCGTGCTGCGAACGGCTCAACGTCCGTACGCCGTCCGGCGTTTCGATGACGACCTCGTCGAGGCCGGGCAGCGTCAGCAGGAGCGCGTCGTCCACCCCGGCGAGCAGCCGGACCACGAGGTCCTCGGCGACGCCGTCGCGGAGCGGCAGGACCACGACGGTGTCGTACCCGTCCGGCGCGGAGCCCTCGGCGGGCAGCGGGAGCCGCAGCAGGGGGACGTGGCCGTCGCGGCGGCGGAGCTCGTCGCCGAGGCCGGGGCTGCCGACGGCGGCCTGCCGGG
>NZ_JBEXWB010000396.1:0-5268 GCF_040629645.1 Streptomyces sp. NPDC005899
GGCCTCCACCCCGCCGCCGCGTCCGGCCCCGGACACGCCGTCGCCGTACCCGGCGACCCGGGCGGCCCCGTACACACCGCCGGTCCACCCGCCCACACAGACCGCGCGTCCGCGTCCCGCGCAGCCCCCGCTTCCCTCGGCTCCGGGCGGCGGGTACGCCTACCCCCCGGCCGCCGGCAGCCGTCCGAACCCCGCTTTCCCCGGGGCCGCGGGCGGCCACCGGACCGGCCAGTGGCAGCCGCAGCAGCCGCGCGGGCGAAACCGGTCCGTGCTGGTGGCCGCGGCAGTGGCCGCCGCCGTGCTCATCGGCGGCGGCGCCTACCTGCTGGGCCAACAGGGCGCTGACAAGGGCTCGAACGATGCCAAGGACGGCAGGACCGGCGGAGCCGCGCAGCCCGGTGGCGCGACCCCGGAGGCCACCGGCAGTGGTGGCGGTGGGAAGGGCGAGGCACCCGCTCCCCCGAAGGGCACCCCCTACAAGAACCTCAGTATTCCCGTGGGTTACGCGGTGATGTTCGCGGACCAGCCGCCGCGGCCGGAGGACCTGGACGTCAACTACGAGGGGGACTTCGGCTACTCCGGCGACATGATCAACGGCGACCGCCTGGCCACGAACCAGTCGGAGAACACCATGGCCCTGCTGGCCCCCTCCGAGCCGGGCTCGCTGGACGGCTGCCTCGCCAACACCCGGTACACCACGTCCATCGACGTGGACAAGGTGGGCAAGGGCTCGCGGATCTGCGTGAAGACGGGCTCGGGCCACTACGGCCTGGTCACCGTGCACGGCTTCGCGTCGAAGGACTCCCCGAGTCAGTACGTCAGCGTGGACCTCACGGTGTGGCGCAACGTGACCGACTGAACCGCCGGCCGAACCGGAGGCGTCCCGGGGGGGCGGCCGCCTCCGGGGCCGGTACCCGCCCTCCGGGACCGGCCCAGGACCGCCCCCCGCACCCTCGGGGGGGCAGGAGGGGCGTCAGGTCTGCGGCGCCTGCGACGCGCTCCAGGCGGTGGCCAGTCCTTCCAGCCACGCCGGCGGCAGTTCCGCGTGTTCCCAGGCGGCCCGCAGCGCCGAGGGGGCGGCAGTGAGGCGTTCGAGTACGGCGATGCTCGTGGGGGAGTGGAGCAGGGAGTAGCGGCTGTGGACGGCGATGCGGCTGCGAGGCCCGTACCGTGCGTACAGCCGGGTCAGCCGGTCCCGGCGGGATTCGGTGAACCGGGCGAGCTGCCCGGCGTACCCCACCCGTGCGACGACGCTCATGGTGCCGAGCACCGCGGTGAGGACCTCGTCCGATTCCTCGGGATCGAGATCGGAGGCGTCGCTGAACGCGAGGTACAGGGGCGCCACGGCGACCTTCGCCCGCTCCACCTCCACCCCTCCGACAGGGTGACGGCCCTGTGACGTGGCCGATGCCGAGCCGGAACCCGTCGGGGCGAGGGCGCGCTCCAGGGCCCGGTCGGCGACGCGGGCGAGTGCGTCACTCACGGCCCGGGCGCCGTCGTGCCGGCCGGTGCCGTACGGCCGGCCGTCCGGATCCGGGGCGACCGCCGCCTTCGCGATCTCGGTGTGCGCGTCGGCGATCGCTCCGGCCTCGACGAGCGCGATCAGGGTCTGCGCCTCGTCCCGGAACACGCCCGCGCGGCCCAGGAGCTCCAGCAGGGTGCTCTTCGCGTTCAGGACGCTGGCGGTGTCCAGCGGGTGCGGGCCAGTTTCGGCGGTGTCGATCGTGTCCTCCTCGTCGGCCGTGGTCCGGTGCTCGCGCGCGGGTGTCACCGCGGTGCGCGGCTGCGCCGGCGCCTCACAGCCACGGCTGAGGGGGCTCCCGGCCGCGAGCGGCCGCCGCACACGTGTCCAAGTCTCCATGACGCGACCGGCCGCCGTCGTGCCTTGCGCCGTTCACCGCGGTTCCGTTCCCGTCGCGACGGGGAGCGGCTCCGCTGCGGAAGGACCGCCGACGGGGCCGACCGGGCGTCCTCGTCCCGCTGGACGGGTGCCCGGTCCGGCGGAACGCCGAATGGCGCCGGTCCGTCGGGGCACCTGATGATTGACCCCGTCAGACAGCCCACTTCGATCGTCCTGGAGGCAGCGTCATGAGTCTTCTCCGTATCGCCGGCCGCCCGATGCTCGCCTCGATGTTCGTCGCCGGCGGCATGAACTCGCTGCGCAGTCCCGAGGATGTCGCCCCGATGGCCGAGCCCGTCGTCCGGCCCGTGGCCGACCGCGTCTCCCTGCTGCCGGACCGCACCGAGCACCTCGTCCGGCTCAACGGCGCGGTGCAGGTGGTGGGCGGAGTGCTGCTCGGGCTGGGCCGTTGCCCGCGGTTGTCCGCGCTGGCCCTGGCCGCGACCCTGGTGCCCACCACGCTGGCCGCGCACCGCTACTGGGACGCGGAGGACCCCTCCGAGCGGATGCAGCAGCGCATCCACTTCCTGAAGAACCTGTCCATGCTGGGGGGCCTGCTCATCGCGGCGGACGACACCGGAAGCGCCCCCTCGCTGCTCTGGCGCGGCCGTCACGCCGCCCATGACCTGCGGCACGACGCGCGCACGGTGCGCCGTTCGGTCCGGGCCACCGCACGCCCGGCGGCGGCCGCCGCAGGTGTCCGCGCCAAGCTCGGGATCTGAGCCACGCGACCGCCTCGCCGCCTCGGCGGAGGCGGTTCGGCTGCCCGGCGGCCGCCTCCGCCGGCCCGCGACGGCCCGTCGCGGGCCGGCTGTCCTAGGCGGACGCCGCCTGCGCGTCCGGGGCGGGCGCAGCGCCCGGTCCGTCCGCGGGCTCCCAGCGGAGCAGGTCCCCCGGCTGGCAGTCGAGTGCCTCGCAGAGAGCGGCGAGTGTGGCGAACCGTACCGCCTTGGCACGGCCGTTCTTGAGCACCGCGAGGTTGGCGGGTGTGATCCCGACGCGTTCCGCGAGTTCGCCCACGGACATCTTCCGCCTGGCCAGCATCACGTCGATGTCGACGGTGATCGGCATCAGATCACCTCGTCCAGCTCTGCCTTCATCTGCGTGGCCTCGGCGTCGCGTGCGACGGCCTGCGCGAGCAGCATCCGCAGCACGAGCACGATGAGCGCGACCCCCATGACCGCGAGCGCGGCTCCGCAGACCAGGAGGACGACCCCGGGGGCGACGGCCTCGCCCGGCGCCAGGACGACGGCGAGCGAGAACACGAGGAGGGCGGCCGCCACGAAGGCGCCCGTCACGACGTCCACGTGGCGGAAGGCAGCGTAGGAGAACACCGTCCCGCGTCGCACCATCGTCACGAGCCGCCAGACGCAGACCAGGACGACCTGGGCCGACACGAGGCCCAGGACCACGATCACCAGGATCGGCCGGCGCATGAGGTCCGCCGCTTCCTGGTCCAGCCCCTCCAGATCGCTCGCCAGCAGCGGAACCATCACCGTCTGCACGAACACCGAGCCGGCGAGCAGTGCCACGAGCACGGCCCGCAACGCGAGCACCGTCAGCTTTCCCATTACCCCTCCTTCGATCGAACCACGATAGTAATCTATCGTTTTACGATAGGAGCGCAAGGAGGCGTCGTTCCGGAGCGAGCGGGCCGGCCGCGCGGTGCGCGCGAGTGCGTCGGGGGAGTGTCCCGGCGCCCCCCGTGTTCCCGTGCCTCCGCGTCGGCGATCGGTCCTTCGGTCCGGGTGCCGTCGAGGAGGCGGAGGCGGCGCCCTCGGGTCCTTCTCGGCGCGTTGGTGACCGGGAGGTGGCCGGTGCCGGGCCCGTGGCATTCAGGAAGTGAACGCGCTCCGGTCTATACCAAAGCCTTGACAGGGTGCGTCTTCATTCCTTAAATCACGTAGTGAACTAATGGCGCCCCGGTTCTCCCGTCCATCCGTCCGGCACATCCGTATTTGTCATGGGCACGCCATCCCCACCACGTCAACCCCCCTCATGCTCCCCGAAGGGAGATGGAATGAGTTCCACACGTTTCCCCCGGCGTCTGGTGCTGTCCCTGGCCATGGCGCTCGGGCTCGCGTCACTGTCGCCCGGCCTCGCGCAGAGCGCGCCCACGCCGGTGACCGCACCCGCCGCCACCACCGCCGCGGCGGCCGCCGTCACGTTCTCCGACGAGTTCGACGGAGCCGCCGGCTCCGCCGTCGACGGCGGCAAGTGGCAGGTCGAGACCGGTGACAACGTCAGCAACCACGAGCGGCAGTACTACACCGCCGGCAACCGCAACGCCGCTCTCGACGGCCAAGGGCATCTCGTCATCACCGCCCGCAAGGAGAACCCGGCCAACTACCAGTGCTGGTACGGGCGGTGCGAGTACACCTCGGCCAGGCTCAACACGGCCGGCAAGTTCACCACCACCTACGGCCGGGTCGAGGCCCGGATGAAGATCCCGCGCGGGCAGGGGATCTGGCCCGCCTTCTGGATGCTCGGCAACGACATCGGCCAGGTCGGCTGGCCCGCCTCCGGTGAGATCGACATCATGGAGAACGTCGGCTTCGAACCGTCCACCGTGCACGGGACCCTCCACGGCCCCGGTTACTCCGGCAGCGGCGGCATAGGCGCGGGCTACACCCTGCCGGGCGGCCAGGCATTCGCCGATGCCTACCACACCTTCGCCGTCGACTGGAGCCCGAACGCCATCACGTGGTCCGTGGACGGGACCGTCTACCAGCGGCGCACCCCCGCCGACCTCGGTGGCAAGCAGTGGGTCTTCGACAAGCCGTTCTTCGTGATCCTCAACCTGGCGGTCGGCGGCTACTGGCCCGGCGACCCCGACGCCGGCACGCCCCTGCCGCAGCAGCTCCTCGTCGACTACGTCCGGGTCACCTCCGGCGGCAGCGAGCCGGCCGGCGGCGGACCCATCACGGGCCTGGCGGGCAAGTGCGTGGACGTGGCGGGCGGTTCGGCCGCGAACGGCACGGCAGTCCAGCTGTACGACTGCAACGGCACGGCGGCGCAGCGGTGGACGGTGGGTGCCGACGGCACGATCCGGGCACTGGGCAAGTGCCTGGACGTAGCCTCGGCCGGTACGGCGGACGGCACCCCGGTGCAGTTGTACGACTGCAACGGCTCGGCGGCGCAGCAGTGGGCGACCCCGGCCGCCCGCGACATCGTCAACCCGCGGGCGAACAAGTGCCTCGATGTGAGCGGGGGTGGCAGCGCCAACGGGGCGCGGCTGCAGATCTGGACCTGCACCGGAGCCGCCAACCAGAAGTGGACGGTGACCCGGTGAGCGTGGCGTCCGGGCCGTTCGCGGGCTGACGCCCGCCCGGGGGAGGGCTTCCCGCCCACCGCCCGTCCGAAGCCCC
>NZ_JBEXWB010000397.1:0-5260 GCF_040629645.1 Streptomyces sp. NPDC005899
CCCGTATCGTGGTCCCACCCGCTCACCCGCCGGCGCGGCCCCGCCGGCACTCCACCCACCCGCACCGCCCAGCGAAGTCCCCGCCGCTCCACCGCCGCAGCGGCCCGCAGCACACCGCACCCTGCACGAGGAGCACGCACGACCATGGCCGAGCACGACGAGCACCCCGCCTACCCCGTCGGACTGCGCCTCAACGGGCGCCGCGTCGTCGTCATCGGCGGCGGCCAGGTCGCGCAGCGCAGGCTGCCCGCCCTGGTCGCGGCCGGCGCGGACATCACCCTCGTCTCCCCGTCCGCGACCGCCTCCGTCGAGGCGATGGCCGACACCGGTGAGATCCGGTGGGAACGCCGCCGGTACCAGGAGGGGGACCTCGCCGACACCTGGTACGCCCTCGTCGCCTCGTCGGACCCCGCGGCCAACGACGCCGCGTCCGCCGAGGCGGAGCGCACCCGCACCTGGTGCGTCCGCAGTGACGACGCCGAGGCGGCGACCGCCTGGACCCCGGCCACCGGCCGCAGCGAGGGCATCACCGTCGCCGTCCTCACCACCACCTCCGAGGGCCGCGACCCCCGGCACTCCGCCGCGGTCCGCGACGCCATCGTGGAGGGCCTGCGCGACGGGACCCTCGCCGCCCCGCACCACCGCACCCGTGCCCCCGGCGTGGCCCTGGTGGGCGGCGGCCCCGGCGACCCCGACCTGATCACCGTCCGCGGCCGCCGCCTCCTCGCGGAGGCCGACGTGGTCATCGCGGACCGGCTCGGCCCCCGCGACCTGCTCGACGAACTGCCGCCGCACGTCGAGGTGATCGACGCGGCGAAGATCCCCTACGGCCGCTACATGGCCCAGGAGGCCATCAACCAGGCGCTGATCGACCACGCCAAGGCAGGCAAGTCCGTCGTGCGGCTCAAGGGCGGTGACCCGTTCGTCTTCGGGCGGGGGATGGAGGAGGCGCAGGCGCTGGCCGCCGAGGGCATCGCATGCACGGTCGTCCCCGGCATCTCCAGCTCGATCTCCGTGCCCGGCGCGGCCGGGATCCCCGTGACCCACCGGGGCGTCGCCCACGAGTTCACCGTGGTCAGCGGGCACGTCGCCCCCGACGACCCGCGTTCGCTGGTCGACTGGGCCGCGCTCGCCCAACTGCGGGGCACCCTCGTCCTGCTGATGGCCGTCGACAAGATCGGCGCCATCGCCCGTGCGCTCATCGCCCACGGGAAGTCCCCGCAGACCCCCGTGGCGCTGGTCCAGGAGGGAACCACGGCCGCGCAGCGCAGGGTGGACGCGACGCTCGCGACCGTGGGGGAGCGGGTGCTCGCCGAAGAGGTGCGCCCGCCGGCCGTCATCGTCATCGGCGAGGTCGTCGCCGTCGGCGAAGAGGCTCCCCGGCCCTCCACCCACTGAACGGCACACCCGTACCACGTGCCCGGCGGCCCGGCTCCGGCCGGGAGCCGGCCCCCACCCCCGACAAGGCGGCGTCACCCGTGGCTGAACCCATCACCGTCACCGACCCGGACGACCCCCGCCTCGGCGACTACACCGGCCTGACCGACGTCGAGCTCCGGCGCCGGCGGGAACCCGCCGAGGGCCTCTTCATCGCCGAGGGCGAGAAGGTGATCAGACGCGCTCTCGGCGCCGGGTACACCATGCGTTCCATGATGCTCTCCGCCAAGTGGGTCGACGTCATGCGCGACGTGATCGACGAGGCCACCGCCCCGGTCTACGCGGTCGCACCCGAACTCGCCGAACGCGTCACCGGCTACCACGTGCACCGCGGCGCCCTCGCCTCCATGCGGCGCGCGCCCCTGGCCGCCGTCGGCGACCTGCTGGCCCCGGAATCCGGCGGGATCCACCGGGTGGCGGTCTTCGAGGACATCGTCGACCACGCCAACCTGGGCGCCGCCTTCCGCAACGCGGCCGCACTCGGCGTCGACGCCGTCCTGCTCACCCCGCGCTGCGCCGACCCCCTGTACCGCAGGGCGGTCAAGGTCTCCATGGGGTCCGTCTTCCACGTCCCGTGGACCCGGCTGGAGACGTGGCCCGCCGGCCTCGGCCTGCTGAGCGCGGCGGGCTTCACGACCGCCGCGCTCTGCCTCGGCGAGCAGTCGATCACCCTGGACGAGCTCGTGGCACGCGGCCACGAGAAGCTGGCCCTCGTCTTCGGCACCGAGGGCGACGGGCTCACGCCGCAGGCGCTCGACGCGGCCGACTGCCACGTCCGCATCCCCATGGACGCCGGCGTGGACTCGCTCAACGTCGCCGCGGCCTCCGCCGTCGCCTTCTACGCGACGCGGGTCCGGCACCCCTGACGGAGGGCCGGCGCGTGACCCGGCCGGACCGGGGCCCGGGCGGGCGGCGTCAGCGGGGTCCGGGCCCGGCCGGCTGCCCCACGGCCCGGTCCTGGCTCTGCGGGGGCGTCCCGCCCAGTCCGCGTGCCGGGCCCTGGCAGCCCTGGGCCGCCGCGATGCCCAGCGCCACGAGCAGCGTCACCACGACGAAGACGACGAGCCGCTGACGCAGCAGCCGCGGATTGGCCGGGCGGCGCTTGCCGTTCTTCCCCGCCGGCGTCGTCCGGGCCCCGGAGCGGGTACCCGGACGGCCGTTCGTGCCCGGCGCCCCGTTCGTTCCGTGCGGGCGCTTCCCGGAGGGTGCGGCGCCCCGTGCGGCCTGGGGGCGTGAGCCGCCGGTACGGGCGGGAGCCGGGCGCGCCGACGACGGGCGCCGCGCCGGGGGACGGGTCTCGGGGCCGGGGCCGGGCGCACGCCGGGTGTGCTGATCGGTGTACGGACCCTGCAGAGGGCCGGTAGGGCGGTCCAGCTCCTGCTCGCGGCGCCGGTCGGGCGGCCTGCGCTCCTGCACGCCGTGCGCCTCGCGTGCGGCGATCTCCTTGAGCCGCATGGACAGCTGCAGGGTGCTCGGCCGCTCCTCCGGGTCCTTGGCCAGGCAGGCACGCACCAGGGGGGCGAGGGCGTCGTGCACCTCGAACAGATGCGGCTCCTCGTGCACCACGCGGTAGAGCATCACCTCGGAACTGCCGTGCCCGAAGGGGGAGTCGGCCGTCGCCGCGTACGCCAGCGTGGCACCCAGCGAGAACACGTCCGTGGCCGGTGTCACCGCCGCCCCGCGCACCTGCTCCGGCGCGAGGAAACCCGGCGACCCGACGGCCGTACCGACGTGCGTGAGCGTGCTGGCCCCCGTCGCCCAGGCGATACCGAAGTCGATGATCCGGGGACCCTTGGGGGAGAGGAGGATGTTCGACGGCTTGAGGTCGCGGTGCACCACACCGGCCTCGTGCACCGCGACCAGCCCTTCGGACAGAGCCGCCCCGATCGACGCCACCTCGGCGGCCGACAGCGGCCCCTCCTCGGCGACCTTGTCGTGGAGCGAGGGCCCCGGCACGTACTGCGTCGCGAACCACGGGCGGTCCGCCTCCAGATCGGCGGCCACCAGGCGCGCCGTGCAGCCGCCGCGGATCCTCCGGGCGGCGGACACCTCCCGGGCGAAACGCGAACGGAACTCCTGGTCCTCCGCGAGGTCCGGCCGGATCACCTTGAGCGCCACCCGCTGGCCGCGGCGGTCGGACCCCAGGTAGACGACGCCCATGCCGCCCGCACCGAGGCGCCGGTGGAGCCTGAACGAGCCGACGACACGCGGGTCCTCGCGCCGGAGCCGCATCATCGCCATCGTCTGCCCATCCCCGCTGCCTGGTCCGCCGTCCGCCTGACGAGGCACAGCTTACGTACCCGTGGCGCGGCGCGCTCAGAGGCCGCGCCCTCGCCGGTTCATCGATTGCCCGTGCCCGGGCGGTGAACTGAGGAGCGGTCAGGGAGCCGCGGATCCGGCCGGCCCGGTCCGTACGCGATCCCAAAGGTCCGCCGCAGCAGGGGTATTGGATCGGTGGAGGCCGATCGTGCGAAAACGGTCCCGGACACCGGAGGCACGCCGGGTACGTACGGGGCGGTGGTCTTCCGGGCCGGCCGCAGGGCGGGGGCAGCGGCCCGCGGAGGAGGGCCCGACGTGAGTGAAGTCACCCTCGCCGGTGGCCGGGACGGCATCGGCGGCGCCCCCGGCCGGACCGGCGCCCGCACCGTCCGCCTCGTCACGGCCGTGGCGCCCCTCCCGACTACCGGCGTACGGGGGCATGCCCCCGTACGCCCCCTCGGGGATGACCCGGGGGTCCGGCGCCCGATCTCCACCCAGGGGAGTACGCCGCACGGGGCGGGCTCATCCTCCCGGAGGCCCGGCAATGGGTACGCGGGCATGACGCCGGACGGCTCCCGTCTCCCTAGTGTTGAGGTCAAGCGGCGGGTGCGGAACTCGTCCCCCGAGCCCGGACGCCCGCCGCCCCTGAACAGGCCAGGAGAGGAACCATGACGGACACGGCAGCGCGGACCATGCTCCGCACGCAGGGACGCGAGGCGCACGCCTCGTTCGGCGTCCGCCCGTCCGGACGCCGCCACCCACTGGTGGCGACGGCGATGGTTCTCCCCCTGGCGGCCCTGCTCGTGGTCGCCTTCGGCGGCTGGGAGGCAGTGGTCACACAGGCGTCGTCCGTGGGCGTGGTGCTGGGGCGCTGAGCGGCGCCCCGGGGTCCGGAAGAGCGGTCCGGACCGGCATCCGGCCAACAGCCCCGTGGGGACGGGGGTGCGGCGGACGGCAGCGTTTGTCCGGCCAGCTGGGGAGCTGGCCGGACATCGCGCTGTCCGGGGCCTTCGCGGTGACGCCGTAGGCTCGGCGCCGGACCGACCACCGCTCAGGGAGCACCACCGATGACCACCTCCGCCGTACGCGTCCTGGGCGACCTCGCGCACGCCGGGGCCCACCCCCGCGCGGCCGGGTGCGACTGCGGGGCGCCGCGGGTGCTCGCGGACCGGCCCGACGGCACGGTGGTGCGCAGCGGCCCGGTGGTCGCCAAGGCCCACGCCCCGGACGCGGACACCGGGGCCCTGGCGGCCAGACTGGCCCTGGCCGCCTCACCGCACCTGGCGGGCATCCTCCTGCCCCCGGCCGGCGGCGGATCCCCGGGGGAGCCGGCGCCGGCCACGGCGGGCTCCGTCACCGCGCCGGGAGAATCCCCTCTCCGCACACCCGACGGCCGCGTCGTGAGCCTCTGGCCGTTCGGTGAACCGGTCGACCCCTCGGACCCGGACGCCGCCCCCTGGGAGGAGGCGGCCGCGCTCCTGGCCGCGCTGCACCGCACCCCGCCGCCCCACCCGCTCCCGCCGATGCGCGGCCCGGCCAAGGCGGCTCTCGCCGTCGAGCGGAT
>NZ_JBEXWB010000398.1:0-5258 GCF_040629645.1 Streptomyces sp. NPDC005899
CCGCCGCCCGAGCAGGGCGCCGGCCGGGACGCCCATCGCGAGGGCGGGCAGGACGGCCTGCTCGGCGACGCCCTGCCCGCGGCCTTCGCCGAACCCTGGGCCCGCGCCGCCACCGCCGGCGGCATACCGCCACGCCGCATCGCCGCCCACGCCCTGCGCCGCACGGCCCCCGTCCTGCTGCCGCAGCTCGGCCTGATCGTCACCGGGCTCACCGGCGGAGCGGTCGCCGTCGAGACGCTGTACGCCGTCCCGGGGCTCGGCTCCACGGCACTGGCCGCCACCCTCGCCCAGGACCTCCCCGTCCTCCAGGCCTGCGTCCTGCTGCTCCTCCTGCTGGGCTTCGCCGCCGGACTCGCCGCCCGGCTCGGATCCCGGGCGCTCCTCGGCCCCGCCCGGGCGGACCGTGCGCTGCCCGCCCTCGTCGCGCCGCCGTTGCCCGTGCGCCGCACGGTCCCCGCCGCCGCCGTGGCCCTCGCGGTGCTCCTGACGGCGGTCGCCGTCGCGGGCCTGCTGCGCGATCCCCTGCACGTCGACGCCGCCGCCCGCCTCGCCTCACCCTCGGCCGCCCACCCCCTGGGCACCGACTCGCTGGGCCGCGACGTCCTGGCCCGGCTCGGCCACGGAGCCACCCGGACCGTCCTCCTCGCCGTCGCGGTCAGCGCCGTCACCCTGCTCCTCGGCCTGGCCGCCGGGGCGCTGCGCGCCGGAGCCCTCACCGAGACGGCCAACGCCCTGCCCGCCGTCCTGGCGGGCCTGGTCGTCGCCGGCGTCACCGGGCCGGGCCCCTTCGGCGCCGCGGCGGCCGTCGCCGCCGTCGCCTGGGCCCCCCTCGCCGCCCACACCTCGGCGCTGTACGCACAGGAGAGGGCCGCCCCGCACGTCGACGTGGCCCGGGCCCTCGGGGCGGGACCGGGCCACCTGCTGCGCCGCCACCTGCTGCCGGGCGTCGTCCCACCGGTCGTCCGCCACGCCGTCCTGCGGATCCCCGCCATCGCCCTGGCCCTCGCCTCGCTCGGCTTCCTCGGCCTGGGCGCCCAGCCCCCGGCACCGGAGTGGGGCCGCATGCTCTCCGAGAACATGCCGTACGCCGAACGGGCCCCCTGGCCCGTCCTCGCCCCCGCCGCAGCACTCGCCGCACTCGGTGCCCTCGCGGTGCTCGTCCCGGCAGCCGTACGCGGCAGGAAGCGCACGTGACCGGCCGGCGGGAGAGCGCCGGAACCGCCCGGGAAGCCCCCGCGCCCCGGGCCTACCTCCGACTGCTGACCACCACCCAGTTCGCCTTCAACACCGGCTTCTACGCCGTGCTGCCCTACCTCGCCGGACACCTCGGGGAAGGTCTCGGCATGGCCGGCTGGCTCGTCGGACTCGTCCTCGGCCTGCGCACCTTCAGCCAGCAGGGCCTCTTCGTCGTCGGCGGGGCCCTCACCGACCGATACGGGCCCCGCCCGGTCGTCCTGGCCGGGTGCGTGCTGCGCATCGCCGGGTTCTGCTGGCTCGCCCGGGCCGCCACCACCGCCACCGTCCTCGGTGCCGTCCTGCTCATCGGCTTCGCCGCCGCACTGTTCTCGCCCGCCGTCGAGTCCGAGACCGCCCGGGCCGCCGTCGCCCACGAACGCGCCACCGGAACCCCACGCGCCCAGGTGCTCGCCGTGTTCTCCGCCGCCGGACAGGCGGGCGCCTTCGTCGGGCCGCTGCTCGGCACGCTGCTGCTGTTCCTGGGAGGCGGGTTCCCGGCCGCCTGCCTGGCGGGGGCCGTCGTCTTCACCGGGGTGCTGGCCGGACACGCCCGCCTCATGCCCCGCCGGCCGCGCGTCCGCCCCACGGTCCCGGAACCCGCGGCAACCGCCCGCGCGGTCCTCACCGACGGACCGTTCCTCGTGCTCTGCCTCGCCTACAGCACCTACCTCGTCTCCTACAACCAGCTCTATCTGGCGCTGCCGGCCGAGGTCGAGCGCGCCACCGGGTCGCAGAGCGCGCTCGGTGTCCTCTTCGCGCTCTCCTCACTGCTGGTCGTCGCCGCCCAACTGCCCCTCACCCGCTGGGCCGCCGGCCGCATCGCCCCCCGCACCGCGCTCGTGGCCGGACTCGCGGTGGTCGCCGGAGGGTTCGCGGCCGTGCCCCTGGCCCCCGGCGGCCCGGCCGGGCTGCTGCCGGGGGCCACCCTCGTCGTCCTGCTCACCCTTGGCCAGATGCTGCTCGTCCCGGCGGCCCGGGGACTCGTACCGGACCTCGTCGACGACCGCCGCCTCGGCCTCGCCACCGGCGCCCTGTCCTCCGTCTCGGGACTGGCCGTCCTGCTGGGGAGCGCCGCCTCCGGCACGCTCCTGGGCGCACCGGAACCCGTGCTGTGGACCGTCCTCGCCGCGGTACCGCTCGCCGGGGCCGGACTCGCCCTGAGGCTGCCCGGGCGCACGCCGGCGCGCGAGCGGGCGGGGAAGACCTGAACGGGCGCCGCCACGGTCCGGCGGCCGGCTTGCGCACCGGGCCCGCCGCTCCTTCCCGGGAGCGCCCCGGCCCTACGGTGCGGTGCCCCGGCCGCGCACCCGGCAGGGGCACCGCACCGCGGACACGCCTTCCCCACCGCACCGCCGGAAGAACGTGACGCAAGGATTACACCCGGGGGCTCCGGGCACTCGCGCGCGCCCACTACCCTTGAGGGGTGACTATTCGCCTGTACGACACCAACGCCCGGCAGATCCGTGACTTCGTCCCGCTCACAGCGGGCTGTGTCTCGATCTACCTCTGCGGCGCGACTGTCCAGGCCGCCCCGCACATCGGGCACATCAGGTCCGGACTGAACTTCGACATCATGCGCCGCTGGTTCGACCACCGGGGCTACGACGTGACGTTCATCCGGAATGTCACCGACATCGACGACAAGATCATCCAGAAGTCGGCCGAGCTCGACCGCCCGTGGTGGTCCATCGGGTACGAGAACGAGCGCGCGTTCAACGCGGGCTACGACGTCCTGGGCTGCCTCCCGCCCTCGTACGAACCCCGCGCCACCGGGCACATCACCGAGATGGTCGAGATGATGCGCGGCCTCATCGAGCGCGGCCACGCCTACGAGGCCGACGGCAACGTCTACTTCGACGTGCGCTCGTACGAGGGATATCTCGAGCTCTCCAACCAGGACCTCGACGACCTGCGCCAGCCCTCGGGCGACAACGAGACCGGCAAGCGGGACAAGCGCGACTTCGCCATGTGGAAGGCCGCCAAGCCCGGGGAGCCCAGCTGGGAGACCCCGTGGGGCCGCGGCCGCCCCGGCTGGCACCTCGAGTGCTCCGCCATGGCGCACAAGTACCTCGGCAGCGCCTTCGACATCCACGGCGGCGGCATCGACCTCGTCTTCCCGCACCACGAGAACGAGATCGCCCAGGCCAAGGCCTTCGGCGACGAGTTCGCGAAGTACTGGGTGCACAACGGCTGGGTCACCATGTCCGGCGAGAAGATGTCGAAGTCCCTCGGCAACTCCGTGCTGGTCAGCGAGATGGTCAAGCGGTGGCGCCCCATCGTCCTGCGCTACTACCTCGGCACCCCGCACTACCGGTCCATGATCGAGTACAGCGAAGAGGCACTGCGCGACGCCGAGTCCGCGTTCGCCCGCATCGAGGGCTTCGTCCAGCGCGTCGTCGAGAAGGCGGGCGGCGAGGTCGCCCCGGCCGCCGAGGTGCCCCCCGCCTTCGCCGAGGCCATGGACGACGACCTCGGGGTCCCCCAGGCGCTCGCGATCGTCCACACCACCGTCCGCCAGGGCAATTCCGCCCTCGCCGCCGACGACAAGGAAGCCGCCGTCGCCCGCCTCGCGGAGGTCCGAGCGATGCTCGGCGTCCTGGGACTCGACCCGCTCGACCCGCACTGGGCCGGCGAGAGCGACCGCGGCGAGGACCTCCACGGCGTCGTCGACACCCTCGTACGACTCGTCCTCGACCAGCGCCAGTCGGCACGCCAGCGCAAGGACTGGCCCGCCGCCGACGCCATCCGGGACCAGCTCAACCAGTCCGGCCTCGTCATCGAGGACAGCCCGGGCGGACCCAGGTGGACCCTCGGCCCGCGCTGAGCGGAGAGCCACCGCACCCCGCGTGAACAGCGCAAATGTGCCGCCCGGCCGTCCGGGCGGCACACTTTCACTTGACGACGTCTCTCTGAAGCAACGAAACAGGTAGGTCATGGCCGGGAACAGCCAGCGCAGGAACCGCCGCACGTCCAACAAGAAGGGCATGCAGGTCGGCAGCGGTGGCCAGCGACGCCGTGGTCTCGAGGGCAAGGGACCCACGCCGCCCGCCTCCGCCCGCAAGGGACACAAGAAGAACCGGGTGGCGAACGCCCAGGCCAAGCAGGCCGCCGCCCGCCGCCCCGCCCCGCGCCGCGGCGGCGCCAAGGGCACGTCCGAGATGGTCGTCGGCCGCAACCCGGTCTACGAGGCCCTGCGCGACGGCGTCCCGGCGACCACCCTCTACGTCCAGCAGTACATCGACAACGACGAGCGGGTCCGCGAGGCCCTCCAGCTCGCCGGCGAACGCGGCAACATCAACCTGATGGAGGCGCCGCGCCCCGAGCTGGACCGGATGACGAACGGCCTGAACCACCAGGGCCTCGTCCTCCAGGTCCCGCCCTACGAGTACGCGCACCCGGAGGACCTCACCTCCGCCGCGTACGACAACAACGAGGACCCGCTCATCGTCGCGCTCGACGGTGTCACCGACCCCCGCAACCTCGGGGCGATCGTCCGCTCCGTCTCCGCGTTCGGCGGCCACGGCGTCGTCGTACCCGAGCGCCGCGCGGCCGGCATGACGGCGGGCGCCTGGAAGTCGTCGGCCGGCACGGCGGCCCGCACGCCCGTCTCCCGGGTCACCAACCTCACCCGCGCCCTGGAGGGCTACCAGAAGGCGGGCCTCACCGTCGTCGGCCTCGCCGCCGACGGTGAGCACACGGTCGAGGACCTCGAGGCCCTCGCCGGACCCGTCGTCATCGTCATCGGCAGCGAGGGCAAGGGCCTCGGCCGCCTCGTCGGTGAGACGTGCGACTACCGGGTCCGCATCTCCATGCCGGGCGGCGCCGAATCCCTGAACGCCGGGGTCGCCGCGGGCATCGTCCTCTACGAGGTGGCCCGCCGCCGCGCCTGAGCCACCCCCGGGCCCGCAGGCACGACCGCGGGCCCGGCCCGGCATACGCCCACCGCACCACCGGGACCGGCGTACGGGCTGCACCATCCGGACCGGTGCGCGGGCGTGCAGCACCCGGACCGGGGTGCGCCC
>NZ_JBEXWB010000399.1:0-5256 GCF_040629645.1 Streptomyces sp. NPDC005899
GCCCCGTGAGGGCCGCGCGCCGCGTCGCCGCCGTGGGCGCGACCGTGCGACTCCGCGGAACCCGGCGAGCCGGCCCATCCCAGGCCGCCTCCGCCGTCGTGCCGGGCGTCATGCCACGCGGTGCCGCGTCAGTGGCGCAGCTCCGCCGTGACCTGGCAGCGCTTCACCCGGGAGACCAGGCGGGGGCTGGCCATGGGCACCGAGATGATCTTGCTCTCGCCGGCGGCCACCTCTATGCCGGTCTCGCCCGTGTCCACGGTCAACCCCTTGCCGTCGACGAACGTCACGTCCACGTCGTAGGTGTGCGTCTCGGCCGCGGTCGACCGGATCTCGACCGACGAGGTGGTCATGGCCCTGCGCTTGCCGCTCTTGGGCCGGGCGCAGCGGATGACCCGGAGGACCGGCGCCTGCTCGGCGGTGCCGGTGGACGTCTGCTCCTCGTACGTGGAGCCGTCGGAGGAGCCCGACGAACCGCCGTCGTAGTCGTCATCGTCGTAGTCGTGGTAACCGCCGTTGCTCTTCTTCGAGTTGGAGCAGCCGCCGCCCGATCCGCCGCTCTTGCCGCTTCGGCCCTTGCCGCCGTGGCTGGACGTGGAGAACCCGGTGAGCGCGAGCACCACCACGACCAGTACCGCCGCGAACCTGATCCTTCGCCGCATCATCGACGCAGCCCCCCTTGCTGTTGTCGGCCGTCCTGGCGGCCGCCGCGCGACCGCGCGACACCGTAACGCACAGCATCCCGTCACCCGACCGGCGGTCCGGTCATGGCCCTGTCACAGTCCGGTCATGGTCTGGTGGCGGGGCCGACCCGCCCGGCGTAGCGTCGCAGGAGGGGAAGCGCACAGTCCGGAACGCCGGCCGGGGGTCCGGCGAACGCCGCGGGAGGCTGCCCGATGATCCGCAACGTCCTCGGCTCGGTGGTCGCTCTCGCCGGAGCGGCGGCCGCGGTGCTGAGCCCCTTCCAGCACTGGTACGGCGGCCGCTCGGGCCGCGACTACCGCATCCAGGACCTGTTCGGCGGCATCACCGGCGCGCACGGGGCCGTGATGACGTCCCTTCTGCTGCCCTTCGCGTTCGCCGCCCTCGTGGCCCTGATCGGCGTCGCCCTGCGATCCCGTGCCGCCGTGGGCCTAGCGGGCCTGATCGTGCTGGGCTTCACCGTGCTGTGGATGGTCCGCCAGGGGCAGGCGGCCGGCAGCCTCTCGGTCGGCGGCGACGGGACCGGGCTCGGCCCGGGCGTAGCGTACGCCGCCGGCGGGGCGCTGCTGCTCCTGCTGGGCGCCCTCCTGATGTCGGGACGCCCTCGCGGGCGTGGCCGGCGCCGCCGCGGCGAGCCCCAGCCCTACGCGGCCCCCGGGGACGACCACCCGGACACCTGGCCGCCCACCCAGGAGCCCGGTCCGGCCGCGCAGACGTCACCCTGGCCGGAGGAGGAGCGGGACCCGTACACGGGCCCGGACCCGCACACCCGGGCCACGGGCCGGGAGGAGGTGCGCGGCGGCCACGGGGATCCGGCCCCGGGGCACCACCGGTCGCGGGACACGGACGGGGACCAGGACACGGCCGCGTACCCCGCCTGGGACCGGGACCCCGAGCGCGACCACCGGGACGACGGCCGCTCCTAGGCGCGGGACACGGGACGAGACCGCTTGGAGGGGGCGCCTCGGCCCACCGGGCGCTCAGGCCCGTGGTTCCCGGCTCCCCGTGCCCGTGCCCTTCAGCGCGTCCAGCGCGTACACGCACCGGTCCTTGCTGCACGCGTACACGACCCCGCCCTGCGCGACGGGGGAGCCGGTGATCTCACCGCCCGTGGCGAGCTTCCAGCGGAGCTGCCCGCCCGACGCGTCGAGGGTGTAGAGCACGTGGTCGGCCGAACCGAAGTGGACCCGGCCGTCGGCGACGACCGGGGCCCCCACGACCTCGCCGCCCGCCGCGAACCGCCACTTCGGCGTACCGGTGACCGCGTCCAGCGTGTACAGCGCGCTGCCGCTGCCGACGTGGATGTTGCCGGCCGCGGCCAGGACCGGCTCGACGGACTGGCGCGCCTCCGTCGCGATGCGCCACCGGTCCTTGCCCGTCGAGGCGTCCAGCGCGTAGACGGTGCCGAGGTAGTCGGCGAGGTAGACCCCGCCCCCCGTGACCGCGGGGCCGGGTGCGAAGGCGGGCGGCGAGAGGAAGGCGGCCGGCGACTCGAAGTGCCAGCGCACCCGGCCCGAGACGGTGTCCACGGCCAGCACCCGGGTGCCCGCGGCGACGTACACGAAACCGTCCGGCGCCGGGGACACGCGCACCGGGACTCCGCCGCAGGAGGCCGCGTCACCGACGGGATAGGACCATCTCTCGATGCCCGTGCGGGCGTCGACGGCCCGCAGCCGCGCGTCCTGCCACAGGTACACCGTGCCCTCGTGGATGACGGGCCCGGCCTCCGGAGTCTCGAAATCCGTCTGGACTCCGGCGGTCCCCCACAGCTTCTCGCCGCTGGATGCCTCCCATGCCTGTACGCCGCCGCCCCGGGTCGCCGTCAGCACGGTGCCGCGGTCGGCCTTCAGGGAGTAGACCCAGGCGTCGGTCTGCAACCGCCACCGCTCGGTGCCGGTCGCCGCGTCCAGCGCGTACAGGGACGGGCCGTCCGAGGCGTGGATCCGGCCGCCGTCCACGGCCATCGTCCAGGCCACGTCCCGGGTCTTGAACTGGCGCCGGCCGTTGCCCACGTCCAGCGCGTGCACCTCGAAGGACGTCACGTACAGCAGGTCGCCCACGACGACGGGTGTCCCCCACACGTCGTTCGACATGCGAAAACGCCACGGCCGCCAGCGCTCGGGGCCGGTGGGCGCCGCGTCCGGCGCCGGGCCCCAGGACGGTCCCCGCCAGCAGCACCGGACTGTGCCGCAGCTGCGCGTACGCACTGCGCGAGACCATCCGCCACAGGTCTCCCAGCCCGGGGTACGGCCGGACACTGTCCACCCGCTCCGCGAGCCCCAGCCAGACCCGGCCGCCGCCGCGCCGCACCGCGCGCGCCAGTGACACGTCGTCGATGACCGCCTGGCGGATGGAGTCCGGGATCCGCGCACGTTCGGCCGCCCCGGCCCGCAGCAGCAGGCAGCCGCCCGCCGCTGCCACGGTCCGGGACTTCCGGCGGTTCACCCGGCGGAAGGGGTAGAGCTGCCCGAAGAAGTAGACGAAGGCCGGGACGACCAACCGCTCCCAGGTGCTCGCCACCCTCAGCCGGGCCATCTGCGACACCAGGTCGAAGCCTCCCTCGCCCGCCGGCCCGGCCGCGGCCACGAGCTCCCGCAGGCTGTCCGGTTCGTGGGCGATGTCCGCGTCCGTCAGCAGCAGGAACTCGGGCTTCCGCCGCCGAGCCAGCTCCATCCCGTGCCGCAGGGCCCAGAGCTTGCCCGTCCAGCCGGGCTCCGGCTCCCCCGGGGACACCACTGTCAGGGGCAGCCCCCCGTGCCGTACCGACATGGCGCGGGCGAGGTCCCCGGTGCCGTCACCGCTGCAGTCGTCGACCAGGATGACCTCCGCGTCCCCCGGGTAGTCCTGCGCGAGCAGCGACGGAAGAGTCGCCGGCAGCACCCCGGCCTCGTCGCGGGCGGGGACGATCACCGCCACCGAGGGCCAGCGCCGCGGGTCGGTACGGCTCGGCAGCCGCTGGTCCGTCCTCCAGAAGAAACCCTGGCCCAGCAGCAGCCACGCCCACACGGCGAACGAACCGACGGCGATCCAGGCAACGGCGCTCATTCGCCGAAGTCTGCCCCACTCCGGCGGGGCCGTGAGGGCGGTCGACTATGGTGACCGGGTGAAGATCGCACTCATGGATTCGGGAATCGGCCTCCTGGCGGCGGCGGCCGCCGTACGCCGTCTGCGGCCGGACGCCGATCTGGTGCTGTCGTCCGACCCGGCTTCCATGCCCTGGGGGCCCCGTACGCCCGAGGACGTGACCCGCCGGGCCCTCACCGTCGCGCGCGCCGCCGCGGACCACGGGCCGGACGCCCTGATCGTCGCGTGCAACACCGCGTCCGTGCACGCCCTGCCCACCCTGCGGACCGAGCTCGAACCGGGGCTGCCGGTCGTCGGGACGGTGCCGGCGATCAAGCCGGCCGCCTCCGCCGGCGGGCCCGTCGCCATCTGGGCGACCCCCGCCACGACTGGGAGTCCCTACCAGCGGGGGCTGATCCGCGACTTCGCAGGCTCGGTGGCCGTGACCGAAGTGCCCTGCCCCGGGCTCGCCGACGCGGTGGAACAGGCCGACGAGGCGGCGATCGACCGGGCCGTCACCGCCGCGGCCGCCCTCACACCGCCCGAGGTGACGCACATCGTCCTCGGGTGCACCCACTACGAGCTGGTCGCCGAGCGCATCCGCACCGCCGTACGCCGGCCCGGCCGCCCGCCGGCCGTCCTGTACGGCTCCGCCGAGGCGGTCGCGGCCCAGGCACTGCGCCGTATCGGGGCCGAACCCGCTCCGTCGGCCCAACCGGCCGGCACCCTCGCCGTGCTCCACGGCGGGCGGGTGGCGGACCTGCCCGAGGCCGCTCTGGCCTACGCCGAGGGGGTCCTCCTCAAGGCCGTCAGCCCGGCGCTCTGATTCACCCGGCCGCTCCGGCGCACCCCCGCCGCCCCTTCCGGGGACACGGAACGTGGGTACGCTGCTGGGCATGACGGACCACCCCGGCAACACGCGGCACGGTTCGAGCCAGGCCCCGGCCACGGTCTGGACGGGCCGGGCCACCAACCGCTTCCAGTGGCTGCTCGCGGCCGCGGGGGCGGGATGTCTGGCACTCGGAGTCGAGCTCGCCGTCGATCCGGCGTGGAGCACCGGGGTCGCCCCGCTGCTCATGTCCGTCATCGGCTGTCTCGCCGCGGGGTTCCTGATCCTGTTCGGCACCCTCGCCTTCGTGCACGTCGCCGTGAAGGTCGACGGTGACGCCCTCGAGGTGCGCTGCGGCCACATCGGGCTTCCCCGGCGCCGGATCCTGCTCACCCACGTCGTGGGCGCGGACTTCGCCCCCAGGGTCACCCCCCGCCAGTGGGGCGGCTGGGGCTACCGCTGGCGCCCCGAGCAGGGCACCGCCGTGGTCGTGCGCCGCGGCGAGGCGCTGGTGCTGAGGCTCGGGGACGGCCGGACCTTCACCGTCACGGTGGACGACGCCGAGACGGCCGTACGCTTCATCCGCGACCGGCTGCACCTGCCGGCGCCGGTCGAGAAGTCCGCGGGTCCGGCGAGCACCTGAAACCTGCCGCCACCCAGCGCGG
>NZ_JBEXWB010000400.1:0-5241 GCF_040629645.1 Streptomyces sp. NPDC005899
GGTCCAGGGGCCCGGGAGGGCCGCGTCCTCGTGCTCCGCGCCCTGGGCCTCGGTGACCTGCTCGCCGGAATCCCGGCCCTGCGCGCGGTACGCCGGGCCTTTCCGCGGCACGAGACCGTACTCGCCCTCCCGGAGGCCCTGCGCGACGCGGCGCTCGCCACGGGCGCCGTCGACACCGTCCTTCCGGCGTCGGCGCCGGGCCGCGGGGTGCCCGTCCTCACGGGCTGGACGGGCGGGCCGCCGGCACTCGCGATCGATCTGCACGGCAACGGGCCCGAGAGCCACGCGGCACTGGCCGCGCTCCGCCCAGGGCGGCTCCTGTCCTACGCGCGTCCCGACCCCTCCGTCCCCGACCCGCCCCGGTGGCGTTCGGACGAGCACGAGCGGGAGCGCTGGTGCCGCTTCCTGCGGGCCTACGGCATCGACGCCGACGCGGACGACGTGCGGCTGCCACCGCCCTCCCGGCCCTCGCCGGTGCCCGGCGCCGTCGTCGTGCACCCCGGGGCCGACGCACCGGCCCGCTGCTGGCCGGCCGGCCGGTACGCCGAGGTCGTCCGCCGGCTGGCGGCCGCCGGTCACCGGGTCGTCGTGACGGGCGGTCCCGGTGAACAGGAGCTGGCGGCCATGGTGGCCTCCGGGGCGGGACTCGGCCCGGAACACGTGCTGGCCGGCCGGCTGCCGTTCGCGGAACTGTCCGCGGTCGTCGCCGGGGCGGCCTGCCTGCTCAGCGGCGACACCGGGCCGGCGCACCTGGCCGTCGCCCACGGCACACCGTCGGTGACCCTCTTCGGCCCGGTGCCCCCGCGCCTCTGGGGCCCGCCGCCCGGACCGCGCCACGCTGTCCTCTGGCACCCCGGCCCGCCGGGCGACCCGCACGGACGGACCACCGACCCCGCACTGCTGCGCATCGGCACCGGGGAGGTGCTCGACGCGGTCCTGGAACGGGCCGTACGAACGCGGCCGGCCGTGCGCCACGGCGAGGGCACGCCGGCGGAGGCGTGGGGACGTGCCTGAGGAGACGGGGCTGCCCGGCTCCCCGGCCGACGACCGCACGACCGTCGCCATGATCACCAAGGACCGGCCGCGCAGCGCCCTGCGCACCCTTGACCGGCTCGCCGCGCTGCCCGAACGCCCGCCGGTCGTCGTCGTGGACAACGGCGCGGACCCGGCGGCCACCGAGGCGCTGCGGGCGCACCCCGTCCGGGCCGAGGTCCTGACCCCCGGCCGCAACACCGGGGCCGTGGGCCGCAACCTGGCCGTCCGCCAGGCGCGCACCCCGTACGTCGCCTTCAGCGACGACGACTCCTGGTGGCGTCCCGGCGCCCTCGGACGCGCGGCCGACCTCCTCGACACCCACCCCCGCCTCGGGCTGCTCGCGGCCCGCAGCCTCGTCGGACCGCGGGAGGAGGAGGACCCGGTCAACGCGCTGCTGGCCCGCTCCCCGCTGCCGCCGGAACCCGATCTGCCCGGGCGGCCCGTCCTCGGATTCCTCGGCTGCGCGTGCGTCGTCCGCCGCCGCGCCCACCTGGAGACCGGTGGCTACCACCCGCTGCTGTTCTTCGGCGCGGAGGAGACCCTGCTGGCCTACGACCTCGCCGCGGCCGGCTGGGGCGTGGCGTACGAGCCGTCCGTCGTCGCCCACCACCATCCCGACTCCCGCGGGCGGCCAGGCCGCTCCGCCCTCCTGCGCCGCAACGCGCTGCTCACCGACTGGCTGCGCCGTCCGGCGTACGTGGCCGTGCTGCACACCGGGGGACTGGCCGCCTCCGCGGTCCGGGGGGAGCCGGGAGCGGCGGCCGCACTGCGCGGAGCCGCCGTCAGACTGCCCGCCGCCCTGCGGCAGCGGCACCGGCTGCCGGCCAGGGTCGAACACGCGGTCCGGCTGCTCGAACGGCAGGCCCGGACGGACCACCACGAGAAGGTGAAAGGCCGATGAGGGACACCCGTACGACCGTCGTGGTGATCACCCGGAACCGCCGACCCGAACTCCTGCGCACCCTGGGGCTGCTGCGCACCCTTCCGGAGCAGCCCCACGTCATCGTGACGGACAACGACTCGGACGACGGCACGGCCGAGGCCGTCGCGCAGTCGTTCCCCGAGGTGACCCTGCTGAGGCCCGGCCGCAACCTGGGGGCCGTCGGCCGCAACCTCGCCGTACGCCAGGTGCGGACGCCCTACGTGGCGTTCTGCGACGACGACACCTGGTGGGAACCCGGCTCGCTGGCCCATGCCGCCGATCTCCTCGACACGCGCCCGCGGCTGGCCGCCGTGACGGCCCGCATCGTCGTCGAGCCGTCGGGGGAGGAGGACCCCGTCGTGGCCGAACTCCGGGACTCCCCGCTCACCGGGCCCGACTGGCTCCCCGGTCCGGCGCTCGGCTCGTTCCTCGCGGCCGCGACCGTGATGCGCGCGGACGCCTTCCGCGAGGCCGGCGGATTCCACCCGGGGCTGTGGCTGGGTGGCGAGGAGGAACTCCTCGCCACCGACCTGCTCCGGCAGGGCTGGTGGCTCAGCTACGTGCCCGCCCTCCTGATCCACCACGCGGCCTCCACGGTCCGCGACAGCACGGAACGCCGGACCACCGGGCTGCGCAACACGCTCTGGTTCACCTGGCTGCGGCGCCCGTGGGCATCGGCCGTGCGGCGCACCGTCCACCTGCTGCGCACGGTCCCCCGGGACCGGGCGTCGGCGCGCGCCTTCGGCCGCGCGGTGGCGGGGCTGCCCTGGGTGCTGAGGCAGCGCCGGCCCGTACCGCGCGAACTCGAGGCCCGCCTGATGCTTCTCGAGCGGGCGCAGCGCAGATCGACTGCCCGCAGGTACGTCGGGTGAGCGCCCGGGACCCGACGGCGCGCCGCCCGGCGCCCCGGCGGCACACGTGTGATTCGCCTTCGGGAACGCGGGTACAGGCAGACATCTCGACCAGTCGTGACGTTTCGACCTCGGCCGCGGGCAGTTGACAGGCCGGCGCGGACACCGAGGACACACAGCACGGCCCACCGACGTTTGGAGCGACATGACCGACAAGAACCCTCTCAAGGCCGTCGCGGAGAAGGCGGCCGACGCCCTGGGAGTACCCACCGGCCCGGAGGAGGGCATCCCGGGGAAGCCGAACTCGCGGTCCCCGCAGGTCGACGAGCCCACCCGGCCGCGTGAGCCGCTGCCGCCCAAGCCCGACCAGAGCGGGCCGGAGCCGGTGAGCCCCACCGGTCAGCGCACCCCCGCGTCCCGGGCGGACATGGCCCAGGGCGGTGAGTACCTGACCACGGCACAGGGCGCCCGGCTGTACGACACCGATCACTCGCTGAAGGCGGGCCCCAGGGGCCCGGTCCTCATCCAGGACCACCATCTGCGCGAGAAGATCATGCACTTCGACCACGAGCGCATTCCGGAGCGGGTGGTGCACGCGCGGGGCGCCGCGGCGCACGGCGTCTTCCAGGGTTACGGCACCGCCACGGGCGTGTGCAAGGCGGCCTTCCTCGCCAAGGGTGCCGAGACCCCCGTGTTCACGCGCTTCTCGACCGTGCTGGGGTCGCGCGGCTCGTCGGACACGGTGCGCGACACCCGGGGCTTCGCGACGAAGTTCTACACCTCCGAAGGCGTCTTCGACCTCGTGGGCAACAACATCCCGGTCTTCTTCATCCAGGACGCCATCAAGTTCCCCGACGTCATCCACGCGGGCAAGCCGCACCCCGACAGGGAGATCCCGCAGGCACAGAGCGCCCACGACACCTTCTGGGACTTCGTCACCCTGCACACCGAGGCGACCCACCACACGCTGTGGAACATGTCCGACCGGGGCATTCCCCGCTCGTACCGCACCATGGAGGGCTTCGGCGTCCACACCTTCCGGCTGGTCGACGCGGACGGCGGGACCACGCTGGCGAAGTTCCACTGGAAGCCCAAGCTCGGTGTGCACTCCCTCGTCTGGGAGGAGGCGCAGATCATCAACGGTGTCGACCCCGACTTCCACCGCCGGGACCTCGCCGACGCCATCGAGGCCGGCGCCTTCCCGCAGTGGGAGCTGGGGATCCAGACGTTCCCGGACACGCCCGACCAGACGTTCGAAGGTATCGATCTGCTGGACCCGACGAAGATCGTGCCCGAGGAGCTGGCACCGGTGCAGCCGATCGGGCTGCTCACCCTCAACGCCAACCCGACGAACTACTTCGCCGAGACGGAGCAGGTCGCCTTCCACGTCGGCCACCTCGTACCGGGCATCGACGTCACCGACGACCCGCTGCTCGCCGGGCGCCTGTTCTCCTACCTCGACACCCAGATCACCAGGCTGGGCGGGCCCAACTTCGGCCAGCTGCCCATCAACCGCACCCACGCCCCCGTCAACGACATGCTGCGCGACGGCATGCACCAGACGGCGGTGCACCGCGGCGTCGCCCCCTACCGGCCCAACTCGCTCGACGCGGGCTGCCCGTTCCTCGCCGGGGCCGACACCGGGGCGTTCGTCGAGACGCCGGTCACGGTGCCCGAGGCGAGCAAGGTCCGTGCGGCGCCGGAGTCCTTCGCCGACCACTTCACCCAGCCGCGGCTGTTCTGGCTCAGCATGAGCCCGGTGGAGCGGGAGCACATCATCGACGCCTACACCTTCGAGCTCGGCAAGTGCTACGAGCAGGCGGTCAAGGAGCGGGGCCTGCGGGTGCTCGCCAACATCGACCCGGAGCTGTGCGAGCGGGTCGCCACCGGCCTGGGCCTCCCCGCCCCCGCCCCCACGGTGCCCCTCGCGGCCCCGGACCCGAGTCCGGCCCTGTCCCAGCTGGGCCGGACGTGGCCCAGGGACGGCAGGATCATCGGGATCGTCGCCGGTGAGACCAGCGACCTGGCCGGGGTGCGCGAGGTCCGCCGGGCCGTCCTGGAGGCGGGCATGGTCCCCCTCGTCGTCGCCCCCGCCGGCGGCGTGCTCGACGCCGGCGGGGAGCCGGTCACCGTCCAGCGCACCTACGCCACCGCCCGATCGGTGGAGTTCGACGCGATCCTGCTGGCGGGCGCGCCCGGCCGCGGGAAGGACGCCTACGGCGCACGCGACGCGAAGGCGGCGACGGCGGGGTCCGGCTCCCCGGCGACCGACCCCCGGGTCCTCCTGCTGCTGGGAGAGGCGTTCCGCCACGGCAAGACACTGGGCGGCTGGGGCGACGTCACCGCGGTCCTGGAGGCCGCCGGAGCGCCGGCCGCCGCACCGGGCGTCGTGACGGGCGACAGTGCGACCGCCGTGCTGGACCAGGCGGTCGA
>NZ_JBEXWB010000401.1:0-5240 GCF_040629645.1 Streptomyces sp. NPDC005899
CTGGCTCGCCCGCGAGCCCTCCGGGATCCCCGCGAGGTACTTGCCGGTGAGCAGGCCCTGGGCGAGCGGCGCGAACGAGATGCAGCCCATGCCGGGGTTTGCGACGCGGAGTGCTCGCGGCGTTGCATCGCGCTGTGCGATCCGAACAGACAGTCCCTGATCAGCCGGTGTCCGACGACGGAGCAGCCCGCCGCGCCGTCACGGTGTTCCCCGTCCTCGTACTCCTGGCCGGTGCGGCCGGTCTGGCCACGCCCGGCACGTTCGCGGGCTGGGGCAGCTCGGTTCCGTACCTGCTGGGCATCGTCATGTTCTGCATGGGACTGACGATGACTCCGCAGGACTTCAAGGGCGTGGCGAAGCGGCCGTGGGCCGTCGCGATCGGCCTGGTCGCGCACTACGTCATCATGCCGGGGCTCGGCTGGGTCATCGCCCACGCTCTCGGGCTGCCCCCGCAGCTGGCGGCGGGGCTGATCCTCGTCGGCTGCGCGCCCAGCGGAACCGCGTCGAACGTGGTGACCTTCCTGGCGCGCGGCGACGTCGCCTTGTCGGTGTCCGTCGCCACCGTCTCCACCGTGCTCGCCCCCCTGGTGACGCCACCGCTCACCCTGCTGCTGGCCGGCGCCTATCTGCCGGTGGACGCCGGTTCGATGATGGCGGACATCCTGAAGACCGTGCTGCTTCCGGTGATCGGCGGCCTGGTGGTGCGGCTGGTCGCGGGCAGGCTCGTCGACCGGGTCCTGGGCGTGATGCCCTGGCTGTCGTCACTGGCCGTCGCCGCCATCGTCTGCGCCGTCGTGGCGGGCAGTGCCGGCGCGATCAGGTCGGCCGCCTTCAGCGTGCTGGTCGCCGTCGTGCTGCACAACGGACTGGGGCTCGCCCTCGGTTACGGCGCGGGAAAGGTCAGCGGGCTCGGCCGGCCGGCCAGTCGCGCCATGGCCTTCGAGGTCGGGATGCAGAACTCGGGACTCGCCGCCTCCCTGGCGACCGCCCACTTCAGCCCGCTGGCCGCCCTGCCCGCCGCCGTGTTCTCCGTGTGGCACAACATCTCCGGCGCCCTCGTCGCGGCCTGGATGTCACGCACCTCCCGGCGCGGCACGCGCCCGGTGGCCGCCACCACCGGGCCGGCCTCGGCACCGGCTTCCGGCCCGGCCGCACCCGAGGAGGCCTGACCGCACGCGACGGCGCAGGCGCCGTCCCGCATCGCGGCGCCGTGCCGTACCGGCCGCGCCACCGGTCCACCACCTCCTCACCCGGGGCGGCCCACGGGGCGCCCGCGACCGGGTCAGGAGTGCGTGGACCGGGCGAGGGAGCGTGGACGCAGGTCGGTCCAGTGGGTCTCGACGTAGTCCAGGCAGGCCTGACGGGTGTTCTCCTCGAAGGCGACCACCCATCCTCCGGGCACCTCGGCGAAGGACGGCCACAGGGAGTGCTGGCCCTCGTCGTTCACCAGGACCAGGAAGCGGCCGTCGGGGTCGTCGAAAGGGTTGGTGCTCATGTGTCGTTGACTCCGTGTAAGTCGTATGCGTCCAGGACCGCGCACCCCCCGTCGGTACCGGGGCCGGGGATGGCGACGGCGGGCACCCTCAGGTTAGGCTCCCCTAACTGAGCCTAGCTTCTTCCCTTCCCTCTCACAAGGAGACGTCCATGCGCCTGGGTACCGAACGGGCCACCGCGGAGGGCCGCTTGGACATGCCCGCCGACGCACGCGCCCACCGCACGGGCGCCGGCCCCGCGGGCCGGCGATGACCCCCGGCACGCCCGGCCTCCCCGGCCGGGAGAGTGCTTTCGCCGTCTTCGGTCTGACCGGCGCACCCGGCACCGACGCGTTCTGGGCAGCGGCGCGGACACCGGCCTCGGTACCGGCGGGCGACGGCGGCTGGACGACCCTGTTCAAACAATCGGTCCCACAGCTCGGCAGGATAATGTGCCCCGGTGACAACGCAATCGAACATACCTGCGGGATGGCATCCGGACCCCCATGGCGCACCTCAGCTGCTGCGCTACTGGGACGGTGCCCGGTGGACCGAGCACACGCACCCCGCCCAGGCGCAGGCCGCCGCGCAGACCGCCCCAACGCCGGGCGCCCAGGCCGCGCGGTCCGCCCCGGCCCAGGCTCCCGCCAGCGCGCCCGCCCAGGGCCAGGCTCCCGGATGGCCGCAGGGCGCGGAGGGCCGGCAGCATGCGCCGCAGCACCAGGTGCCGCAGGCCCACGCGCCGCAGCACCAGGTGCCCCCGCAGCAGGGGGCCGTCAGCGCCGGCTCGCTGTTCGACCAGCAGGTCCTGGTCGTCAGCCAGAAGGCCAAACTGATCGAGGTCACGAACGAGTACCGCGTCTTCGACCAGCAGGGCAACACGGTCGGTTCGGTCGTCCAGGTCGGCCAGAGCGCACTGCGCAAGGTGCTCAGGTTCGTCTCCAGCATCGACCAGTACCTGACGCACCGGCTGGAGATCCGCGACGCCTACGGGCAGCCGCAGCTGCTCCTGACCAGGCCGGCGAAGTTCATCAAGTCCCGCGTGATCGTCCAGCGTCCCGACGGGCGGCCCGTGGGCGAGATCGTCCAGCAGAACGCCATCGGCAAGATCAATTTCGCCATGACGGTCGACGGGCGGCAGGTCGGCGCGATCAAGGCCGAGAACTGGCGGGCCTGGAACTTCGCGATCGTCGACCACAACGACGCCGAGATCGCGCGCATCACCAAGAAGTGGGAGGGCCTGGCCAAGACCCTGTTCACCACGGCCGACAACTACGTCCTGCAGATCCACTACCAGCTGCCCGAGCCGCTGCTGAGCCTCGTCGTGGCGACGGCCCTCACCGTGGACACGGCGCTCAAGCAGGACTCCCGCGGCCTCGGCTGAGTCCCGGGCAGGGCGGCGCGGGCCGCGGGGGAGGGCTCACCGTGCCCCGGCGGCGCCGGGCTCCTCCCCCTCCATCCCGGCCAGCACCCGCTGCGCCACGGCGAACGCCGAGTTCGCGGCGGGGACCCCGCAGTAGACGCCCGTCTGCACGAGCGCCGCACCGATCTCCTGCGGGGTCAGCCCGTTGCGCACGGCGGCCCGGACGTGCATCGCCAGTTCGTCGTGGTGGCCGTGGGCGACGAGGGCGGTCAACGTGATGAGGCTCCGCTCCCGCCGGGACAGGGTCGGATCGGTCCAGACCTCGCCCCAGGCGTAGCGGGTGATGAAGTCCTGGAAGCGTGCGGTGAACGCGTCGGTGGCCGCCTGCGCCCGGTCCACGTGGGCGTCGCCGAGCACCTCCCGGCGGACCGCCGCCCCGCTCCCGCGCCCGCCGGTGGCGAAATGCGCGCGGAGCGCCTCCCGGACGGCCCCGGGGCGTTCGGCGGGTGCCAGGTGGGAGGCGCGCGGCAGTTCGACGAGGGTCGCTCCCGGTACCGCGTCGGCTATCTCCCGGGCGTGCGCGGGCGGCGTCGCCGGGTCCTCGCGGCCCGCGATCACCAGCGTGGGCGCCCTGACCCCGTGCAGCGCCGGCCGCAGGTCGTAGGCGGCGAGCGCGTCGCAGCACGCGGCGTACGCCGCCGGGTCGACGCCCAGGAGGTCCTCCAGCAGCCGGGGCGAGGTGAAACCGGGCGTGAACCACCGGGCCGCGGCGCTCTCGGCGACCGGGCCGATGCCTTCGGCGCGCACCCGCGCGGCCCGCTCCCGCCACGGGCCGGGAGCACCGAAGTGGGCGGAGGAGCACACGACGGCCAGGCGTTCGAGCCGGTCCGGGTGGTGGACGGCGAGCCAGAGGCCCACGGCTCCGCCCAGCGAGACCCCGGCGTAGGAGAACCTGTCCAGGGACAGCGAGTCGGCGAGGCGCAGGACCAGCGAGGCCAGGTCCGGCACGCCGGCTCCGGGCCCGATCAGCCCGGCGGGCGATCCGCCGTGCCCCGGCAGGTCCCACCGCAGGACCCGGTGGGTGGTGGACAGCTCGGGCGCCACACCGTCCCAGAGCGCGGTGGACGTACCGAGCGACGGGCCGAGCAGCAGCGGGGGAGCGGTGGCCGGCCCCTCGGCGCGGTGGTGGAGGAGGCGGGCGTCAGGCGGGGTCATCGGCGCTCCAGGGCGTGGTCGGTGAGCGGCCCGGCGCAGCCGGTGTACCGCCCGGGGTCGGTCAGTTCACCCAGGTCGAGGCCGGCGAACGCGGGCTCCCCGGCGAGCGCGTCCGCGAGCGTTCCGCCGCCGTCGCGCATCCGGCGGGCCGCCTCGGCGAGGATCTCCCGGGCACGGGAGCGGCCCACCCGGCCGGCGGCGACGGCGGCCACCCGCTCCGAGGTGACGAGCCCGCCCGTGAGGGCGAGCCGGGCCCGCATGGCCTCCGGGAACACGGTCAGTCCGCCCGCCAGTGCGGCGGCGTCCCGCGCCGCCCCGCCGACCAGCCGCAACAGCTCGCGCAGGGGCTCCCATTCGGCGTGCCAGGCTCCGGCGGGCCGTTCGTCCTCCGCCACGAGCGAGCCGAGGAGCGTGGCCGCCTGGCCCGGCGCACGGCGGGCCGCGGCGGCGATCAGGGTGGCACGGACCGGGTTGGCCTTGTGCGGCATGGCGGACGAACCCCCGCCCCGTCCCTCGGCCAGCTCGGCGATCTCGGTCCGGGACAGGGTGAGCACGTCGGCCGCCGTCTTGCCGAGCGCGCCCGCGGTGAACGCGAGCGCCCCGGCCAGGTCGGCCACCGGGGTGCGGAGCGTGTGCCAGGGCAACGCCGGTGCGGCGAGGCCCACTTCGCGTGCGTACGCGGTGACGAGCCGCAGCCCCAAGCCGTCCTCGCCGTCCGGGGCGAAGGCGCCGAAGGCGGCCAGGGTGCCCGCCGCGCCGCCGAGCTGGGCGGGGAGGGACTCCCGCACGCTGCGCAGCCGGTCCCGTGCGTCGAGCACGAGGGAGCGCCAGCCCGCGGCCTTCAGCCCGAAGGTGGTGGGTACGGCGTGCTGGGTCAGCGTCCGGCCGGCCATGGGGGTGTCGCGGTGCCGGGCCGACAGCCTCTCCAGGGCGTCGGCCGTCCGCCCCAGGTCGCCGAGGATGAGGGCCAGGGTCCGGGAGGCCACCAGCATCGCCGCGGTGTCGAGGATGTCCTGGCTGGTCGCGCCCCGGTGCACGTAGGGCCGCAGGTCCGTGTCGACCGCCGCCGAGAGGTCCGCCACCAGGGGGATCACCGGATTGCCCGCGGACCGCGCCCGCAGCGCGATCTCCCCCACGTCTAAGCGGTCCGCGTCGGCCGCCGCGGTGACCGCCGGGCCGGCCGCGGCCGG